>CAYVBN010000626.1:0-1689 GCA_964449645.1 uncultured Hyphomicrobiales bacterium | reverse complement strand
TATCGGCGTCTACGCTTGGCAGGTGACGGAGGAATCGCGCCAGCTCGCCGACGCGCTCGCGGCGACCGAGCTGGTGCTCACGCGCGAGCAGCATCTCTCGCAACTCGACGGGCTCGCGGCCGCCGCGGCGCATGAGCTCGGCACGCCGCTGTCGACGATCTCCGTGGTGGCGAAAGAGCTCGAGCTCGCCGTCGATCCCGCCTCGCCGCACGCCGACGACGTCCGCCTGCTGCGCGAGCAAGCGCAACGCTGCCGCGAGATTCTCGCCAAGCTCACGGCGCTTCCGGCCCCGGGCGAACCGTTCGAGCAGATGAAGCTCTCGGCTCTGATCGAGGAGGTGGTGGCGCCGCATCGCAACTTCGGCATTGCCATCGAGGTCATCCTGCCGCCCGACCGTTCCATGGAACCGGTCGGCGCGCGCAATCCGGCAATTCTCTATGGCCTCGGCAATCTGCTGGAGAACGCCGTCGACTTCGCGCGCGAACGCGTGCAGGTGACGGCCGCGTGGACGGCGGAGAGCATTGCGGTGACGATCAGCGACGACGGGCCGGGTTTCCCGCCCGAGATCATCGATCGCATCGGCGAGCCCTACGTGACGAGCCGGCGCCGGCGCCGCATGCGCGCCGCCGGGGAGGAGACCGGCCTGGGTCTCGGCTTCTTCATCGCCAAGACCCTGCTCGAGCGTTCGGGCGCCACTCTGGCGCTCGAAAACCGCACTTTTCCGCAGCGCGGTGCCGTGGTGCGGGTGCGCTGGAGCCGCGTCGAGTTCGAGCGCCCCCTGGTGGGTGCGGCGGCCTGACGGTTCTGTAACTTGAGATTCGGCCCAGCCTACTTAACTATGGGGAAGGAATTCGCTGGAATCGCCCGGCAGGGCTCGCGTACGAATCGACGCTCGGCCGTTCGCGGATCAACGGAGCACACGGTCCATGACAGACGTGGTCGGAGTGACAGCGACGAACGATCGCTCGCTGCTGATCGTGGAGGACGACAAGTCGTTCCTGCAGCGGCTGGCGCGCGCCATGGAGAGCCGCGGATTCGCGGTGACCACGGCTGAATCCGTCTCGGATGGCCTCTATCAGGTCGAGAAGGTCGCGCCCGCCTATGCGGTCGTCGACATGCGTCTCGGCGACGGCACCGGGCTCGACGTCATTTCCGCCTTGAAGAAGCGACGCCCCGACGCCCGCGGGATTGTGCTCACCGGTTACGGCAACATCGCGACCGCCGTGACGGCGGTCAAGCTCGGGGCCGTCGACTATCTGTCGAAGCCGGCCGACGCCGATGACGTCGCCAACGCGCTGCTGGCGCTCGACGGCAAGAAGGCGCAGCCGCCGGAACACCCGATGTCCGCCGACCGGGTGCGCTGGGAGCACATCCAGCGTATCTACGAACTGTGCGGACGCAACGTGTCGGAAACGGCGCGCCGGCTGAACATGCACCGCCGTACGCTGCAGCGCATTCTCGCCAAGCGCGCGCCGCGATAATTCATCAACACCACTGCGCGTGTCGGGCGTGGCGCAACATGGTGCGCCGCAAAACGAAGACATTTTCCGAAGTGTCAGTCCGGCACTGTTCGGGGTGCTTGGGCCCCGGATCTGCAGCGCGATACTGCGCACCGCGCTGCGTCCGGGCACCGAGGCTATCATTCGGTCATTCGATGCACTGCCTCGCTCCCGGGCGCACAGCAGCGCA
>CAYVBN010000625.1:0-3845 GCA_964449645.1 uncultured Hyphomicrobiales bacterium | reverse complement strand
CAATCGATCTACGGCGCGAGGGACCGCCGCGCGGCCGCTACATCGCGCCGCGGCTCGCCGAAGCGGTGACCACCGCACTCGAACGCGGTGAGCAGGCGCTGTTGTTCCTCAACCGCCGCGGCTATGCGCCGCTCACGCTCTGCCGCGCCTGCGGGTTTCGCTTCTCCTGCCCGAACTGCGACGCCTGGCTGGTCGATCATCGCTTCAAGCGGCGGCTCGTCTGCCACCATTGCGGCTTCTCGATGCCGCCGCCCGAGGCGTGCCCCAAATGCGAGGCGACGGGCAGCTTCGTCGCCTGCGGGCCCGGCGTGGAGCGGCTGGAGGAGGAAGTGGCGGCGCTGTTTCCGGACGCGCGCGTCCTCGTGCTCTCGAGCGATCTCGTCGCCACGGTCGAGCGCATGCGCGAGGAGCTGCAGGAGATTGTCGAAGGACGGGTCGACATCCTCATCGGCACCCAGCTCGTCGCCAAGGGGCACCATTTCCCGATGCTCAACCTGGTCGGCATCGTCGACGCCGACCTCGGCCTCGGCAACGGCGATCCGCGCGCGGCCGAACGCACGTTCCAGCTCCTGCACCAGGTCGCCGGACGCGCCGGACGCGAAGCCGGGCGCGGACACGGCTATCTGCAAACGCATCAGCCCGAGCATCCGGTGATGCGCGCGCTGATCGCGCAGGATCGCGACGCGTTCTACGACAGCGAGATCGCCGCACGCGAGCGCGCCGGCTATCCGCCGTTCGGACGCTTGGCGAGCCTCGTGATCTCGGCCGCCGAACGGCCGACCGCCGAAGCCTATGGGCGCAAGCTCGCCGCCCTCGCGCCGCGCAACGAGACGGTGCGCGTGCTCGGTCCCGCCGAAGCTCCGGTCGCGGTGCTGCGCGGGCGGCACCGCTTCCGGCTTCTCGTCAAGGCGCCGCGCAGCTTCGACCTCTCGGCCTATCTGCGCGCCTGGCTCGCCGCCGCGCCCAAGACAACCGGCAGCCTCAAGCTCGACATCGACGTCGACCCGCTGAGCTTTTTATGAGGAGCATGATCCCGAAAAGTGGGTACCGGTTTTCGGATAAGATCATGCTGCGCCCTCAGCCCCGCGCCGGCCGGTAGCGGCTGAGCGCGACGCCGAACACCACGAGGATCACCGCGCAGACCCAGACCGGAATGAAAGCCGTCCACGGCAGCCCGCTCAGGTCCCACAATCCGCCGCTGATGGTCGGAACCAGGACTCCGCACGCATAGGCGATGGTGAACATGCCGGCGGCGACGCGGTGCACCTGCCCGGGCGGGCTCAGGATCGGCGGGGCGGCGAGCAGCATCACGAACGTCACCGACATCGAGAACCCGACGACGCCGGCCGCCACGACGATCCATATCCCGTCCAGCAGGATGATCCCGAACAGTGCCAGAAGGCTGAGCGGCACGAACACCAGATAGGGCCATGCGCGTCCGAGCACCCACTTCGCCACCGGGATGAGGACGAAGGATGCAAGGAGTTGGGCGCCGTTGAGCCAGGCGAGCGACGGACCGATCAGGTCGTGCAGGCCGCGGCTCGCGAGGTACTCGGGCAGGAAGGCGTTGCTGGTGAAATAGACGCTGTTGTTGACCCCGAAGCCGAGCCCCAACAGCCAGGTGAGCGGACTGCGCCAGTCGGGCAGCCATGCCGGCGCGACCTCCGCCCCGCCCTTGCCGGGGGCGCGCGTGCGCGGGCCGAACGCGACGAACAGAAGCGCCGTGACGAGAACCGGGGCGGCCCAGACGACGAAATCGAGCCGCCAGCTCTGGTCGACCCACGGCAGCACCACCGGCAGGGTGAGCGAGGTCGGCAGCGCCACGCCGACCAGCATGCCGTTGGTGGAGGCCGTGGTCCCGAGCGGAACCCGCTCCGGCAGCCACTCGCGCACCAGCGCCGGCAGCGCCGGCTGCATGATGGCGATGCCGAATCCCATCACCACCGTGGCGAGGTAGAGGATCGCGACGTTGTCGGCTCCGCCGCGGCCGGCCGAGGCGAGCCCGGCGATCGTCATGCCGATCACCAGCGTGGCCGCGGTCCCGACGCGGGCGATCATCAGCGAGCCCGGGATGGCGGCGACCGCGAACAGGACGAGCGGCAGCCCCATCAGCAGCCCGACCCCGGTCTCCGACATTCCGAGATCTTCGTGGATGAAGGTGATGACCGGCGGCACCGCCAGGATGGGCATGCGCATCGCCATGCCGGTCAGCCACAGCAGACACAGGCGGCGCAGGAGATGGCCCGGGGCGCTGCCGTCCGGGAGGGATGAGCGCGGCATGGGAAGCATGATCCCGAAAAGTGGCTACCGGTTTTCGGATAAGATCATGCTTAGACCGAAGCGTTCGAAATGGGCCCGGACCCTGCACCAGCACGGCGCAGCGCGCAAGTTGCCGCGCCGGCAACTCACGGCACGGACTTGCATATGCGGCGCGCGAAAATCCCCGGCGGTGGCGCGACATGGTCGGGATCGAATTCCCGAATCTTTTCCTCGCCTTCGTCGTGTTGCGCGCTTGGAGTCGATGTGTTAGCAACCCTTCGTTTTTGCGGGGCGCGCGGGCCACTCTGCGGCCCCGAAATACATCTCCCTTGAAATCCAAGGGTTTGGGCCGGTCCACGGAACGGTACCGAGCCTGCGGGTGTGCCTTACGAGCAGACCGTGGCGAGCGAAGATCCGACAGTTTCCGGAATGGCGGGCCGTTACGCGACCGCCCTGTTCGAGCTTGCGCTCGCAGACAAGAGCATCGACGCCGTCAAGAACGATCTCGACCGCTTCGACGCGCTCGTCGCCGAGAGCCCCGATCTCGCCCGGCTGCTGCGCAGCCCGGTGTTCAGCGCCGAGCAGCAACTGCACGCCATCTCGGCGGTGCTGGAGAAGGCCGGCATCGGCGGGCTCGCCGCCAAGTTCCTGAAGGTGGTCGCCCGCAATCGCCGGCTGTTCGCCGTTCGCGACATGGTGCGCGGCTATCGGGCGCTCGTCGCCGACCACAAGGGCGAAGTGACCGCGCGGGTCACCGTTGCCGAGACGCTCAGCGATGCCCATCTGGCGGCCATCCGGGACGCGCTCAAGTCGGTGACCGGTAAGGACGTCCAGGTCGACGTCACCGTCGATCCCGGCATCATCGGCGGTCTCGTGGTCAAGCTCGGCAGCCGCATGGTCGATGCGTCGCTGCGCACCAAACTCAACTCAATCAAGCACGCCATGAAAGAGGTCGGCTGATGGATATCCGGGCCGCTGAAATCTCCGCCATCCTCAAGGAGCAGATCAAGAACTTCGGCCAGGAGGCCGAGGTTTCGGAAGTCGGCCAGGTGCTCTCGGTCGGCGACGGCATCGCCCGCGTCTACGGCCTCGACAATGTCCAGGCCGGCGAGATGGTCGAGTTCGAGAACGGCGTGCGCGGCATGGCGCTCAATCTCGAGATCGACAACGTCGGCATCGTGATCTTCGGCAACGACCGCGAGATCAAGGTAGGCCAGACCGTCAAGCGCACCCGCGCCATCGTCGACGTCCCGGTCGGCAAGGGCCTGCTCGGCCGCGTGGTCGACGCGCTCGGCAATCCGATCGACGGCAAGGGCCCGATCGAGGCCGCCGAGCGCAAGCGCGTGGACGTCAAGGCGCCCGGCATCATCCCGCGCAAGTCGGTGCATGAGCCGATGGCCACAGGCCTCAAGGCGATCGACTCGCTCATCCCGATCGGCCGCGGCCAACGCGAGCTCGTGATCGGCGACCGCCAGACCGGCAAGACCGCCATCATCCTAGACACGATCCTCAATCAGAAGCCGCTCAACCAGTCGAGCGACGAGAAGGTCAAGCTCTATTGCGTTTATGTGGCGGTTGGGCAGAAG
>CAYVBN010000624.1:0-2178 GCA_964449645.1 uncultured Hyphomicrobiales bacterium | reverse complement strand
GCTGGTCCCGCCGCGAGCTCACGCTCGACTACATGATGCCGCCGCGCTCCACCGGCACGAGGGCCGGGACGACGCTCGTCAAAAGCGAGATTTCTGCCTACACGACGCTGCTCAACGGCTACGTCGATCTCGGCACCTGGTGGGGCTTTTCGCCTTATATCGGCGCTGGCGTCGGCGCGAGCTTCCTGCGCACCGGCGGGTTCGACGCGGTGTTCCCGGGACCCGGCGCCGTCGTCAGCCATCCGGCGCAATGGGATTTCGCCTGGGCGGCGATGGCCGGCTTTGCCTATACGATCTACCCAAACCTCATGGTCGATGTCGGCTATCGATATCTGCACATGGGGGCCGCGAAGACCGACGTCGATCCGTTCGGCGCGGTCACTTACGGCGACCTGAGCGCGAACGAAGTCCGCGTCGGCTTCCGTTATCTGCTGGACTGATCTTCCGAGAGCACGTTCCGATTGGATCGCATCGGAGCGCGCTCCAGGATTTCGATCTGGTCGCATTTTCTTCGGCGAACCGGCTCCCGCTTCGCCGGAAATGCTCCAAGCTTCAACCTTTCGTTCAACGTCTTCGAGCGGATGCGAATCCGTTCTTGACGCGGCTCGCTCCCTTCCGTATCCCCAGCCCCGGGACACCCCTCCCCACCGAGGGGCGCCTATCTGGAAGGGTAGACACATGAGCCATTCGATGCCCGGCGTGCGGCCGGCCTCGCCGCACTTTTCGTCCGGCCCCTGCGCCAAGCGCCCCGGCTGGAGCCTCCAAGCCCTCACCGACGCAGCTCTCGGCCGCTCGCATCGCGCGAAGCTCGGCAAGGCCAAGCTCAAGCGCGCGATCGATCTGACGCGCGAGATCCTGGAAATTCCCGCCGACTACCGCATCGGCATCGTCCCGGCCTCGGACACGGGCGCGGTCGAGATGGCGCTGTGGTCGCTGCTCGGCGCCCGCCCGGTCACCATGCTGGCCTGGGAATCGTTCGGCGAGGGCTGGGTGACCGACGTGGTCAAGCAGCTCGGGCTCAGCGACGCGAAGGTCGTGAAGGCGCCTTATGGCGAACTGCCAGACCTGGCGAAGATCGATTGGGCAACCGACGTCGTCTTCACCTGGAACGGCACGACGTCGGGCGTGCGCGTGCCGAATGCGGACTGGATCGCCGCCGATCGTCAGGGCCTCGCCATCTGCGATGCGACGTTGGCCGCCTTCGCGCAGCCGCTCGATTGGCCCAAGCTCGATGTCGCGACCTTCTCCTGGCAGAAGGTGCTGGGCGGAGAAGCCGCGCATGGCATGCTGGTTCTCTCGCCACGCGCCGTCGCGCGGCTCGAGAGCTACAAGCCGGCGTGGCCGCTGCCGAAAATCTTCCGCCTCACCAAGAACGGCAAGCTGATCGAAGGCATCTTCGCGGGCGAGACCATCAACACGCCCTCCATGCTGTGCGTCGAGGACTATCTCGATGCGCTCAACTGGGCGAAGTCGGTCGGCGGCCTGAAAGGCCTCATCGCGCGCGCCGACGCCAATACGCGCGTGATCGCCGAATGGGTCGCGCGCACGCCGTGGGTCGATTTCCTCGCCCGCGATCCCGCGACGCGCTCCAACACGTCGGTGTGCCTGAAGGTGGTCGACCCGGCCGTGACCGGGCTCGGACCCGACGCGCAGGCGGCCTTCGCCAAGAACCTCGTCGCGCGCGTCGAAAAGGAAGGCGCCGGCTACGACCTCGGCCACTACCGCGATGCGCCGCCCGGCCTGCGCATCTGGTGCGGCGCGACGGTCGAAGCGAGCGACGTCGAGATCCTCACCCGCTGGCTCGACTGGGCCTTCGCGGAAAGCAAGGACGAGCTGCGCAAAGCAGCCTGATCGCGCCTTCGCACCCAGCCTCATCGCTTCCGTCCCGGCAAGACTCCGGGACGGCCCGCAATCGAACAATCATCCGATTGGAGCCCGTCATGGCCCCCCGCGTTCTCATTTCAGATGCCCTTTCGCCCGCCGCCGTGCAGATCTTCAAGGATCGCGGCGTCGAGGTCGAATTCCAGCCCAACCTCGGCAAGGACAAGGAGAAGCTCGCCGCGATGATCGGCGACTTCGACGGGCTCGCCATCCGCTCCGCCACCAAGGTGACGAGCAAGGTCCTGGAGCAGGCGAAGAAGCTCAAGGTGGTCGGCCGCGCCGGCATCGGCGTCGACA
>CAYVBN010000623.1:0-4207 GCA_964449645.1 uncultured Hyphomicrobiales bacterium | reverse complement strand
TCGCCGGTGAGGTCGAGCCGGGCGAGCCGTTCGCCCACATGGTGGAGAACGGCCCCTTGTCCGCTGCGCTCGCCGCGAAGGCCGTGCAGGAAGGCGTTCGCTTGCGGCCGGCGGCCATCGTCGATTTCGCAGCAGACACGTCCGGCGTCACGGTCCAGCTCACCGATGGAACAGTCCGCGCGCATCTGCTGGTCGCCGCCGATGGCGCGCGCTCGCGCATCCGTGAACGCGCCGGCATTCAGTCGGTCACCTGGATGTACGGACAATCGGCCATCAGCACGACGGTCGCGCACGAGCGCGATCATGGCGGGCGGGCCGAAGAGCATTTTCTTCCCGCCGGCCCGTTCGCAATCCTGCCGCTGCGCAACCGCCGCAGCTCGATCGTCTGGACCGAGGAAACCTCGGAAGCCGAACGTCTCGTCGCCGCGTCCGATTCGGACTTTCTGGTCGAGCTCGAACAGCGCTTCGGCCTGCATCTTGGCGAGCTCGCGCTCGCGGGACCGCGGGGCGCCTACCCGCTCGGCTTCGCGCTGGCGCGCAGCTTCGTCGCCGAGCGTCTCGCGCTCATCGGCGACGCCGCGCACATGATCCATCCGATCGCCGGCCAGGGCCTGAACATGGGATTGCGCGACGTCGCCGCCCTCGCCGAGGCGGTGGTCGATGCGGCACGGCTCGGGCTCGATCCGGGAGACGCCGGAGCACTGGCGCGCTACCAGCGCTGGCGCCGCTTCGACAGTTTTGCAATGGGGGTCACGACCGACGGATTGAACCGGCTGTTCTCCAACCGATCGGATGTGCTGCGGCTCGCGCGCGACATCGGTCTCGGCGTCGTCGACCGGCTGCCGGCGCTCAAGCAGATGTTCATCCGCGAGGCTGCCGGACTCGTCGGCGAGGTGCCGAAGCTGCTGCGCGGTGAAGAGCTCTGAGACACGGCCAACTCATAAGTCGATCTCCCTTCCCGACAGCATCCTGCATCAGTCGATGGAACTCGGGATTGCCGCGGCGAGACCAACGAACAGCGATGCACCTTCGCGCTTACGACAGCGGCACCGCGCCGACGTGGTCGCGGAAGCCGGGCCGCGCCGAAATGGCGGCGTACCAGCGCTCCAAATTCTTGAGAGCCGGGCGCTCGGGCACGAGCTGACGAAACCGGTACGCCATGATGCCGACCGGAATGTCGCCCATCGAAAACGAATCGCCGGCGACGAACGCGTGCTGCGCAAGCGCGGCATCGAGGATCGTCATCGCCGCTGTCGTCTTCTGTTTGGATGTCTCGATCGCCGCCGCGTCGCGCTTCTCGGGCGGCGTGCGGATGAGGCCCCAGAAGGCGCCAAAAATGGCCGGCCCCACGACCGAGAGCTGCCAGTCCATCCATTGGCTCGCCCGCGCACGAACTTGCAGGTCAGACGGCTCGAGCGAGCCGGCGCCGTGCTTGGCTGCCAGATAACGCACGATCGTGTTCGACTCCCACAGGATGAAGTCGCCTTCCTCGAGGGTCGGGACGAGACCGTTGGGGTTCATAGAGAGATAGGGCGCGTCCTTGTTCTTGCCGAACGGTCCGCCCACATCGATCCGCTCGTGCTCCAGACCGAGCTCGCCGATCGCCCACATCACCTTCTGAACGTTGGACGAGGTTTTCCTGCCCCAGATCTTGAGCACGTGCTCCTCCCTGATTGTGTTGAAGCCGGTGCGCGGCTCACTCGATCGGCCGCGCCTCTTCGGGCAGCATGATCGGAATGCCGTCACGGATTGGATAGGCGAGCTTGGCGGAACGCGAGATCAGTTCCTGCCGCTCGGCGTCGTATTCGAGCGGTCCCTTCGTCAGCGGACAGACGAGGATTTCCAGGAGCTTCGGGTCGATGCTGCCGGCCGGGTGGTCGGATGAGGGCGTTGAGGTCATGATCGCGTCCTCTGCTGGCGCGCCGCGCCCGGGGGCGAGCGCAAGATCATTGCAACGGCGTATCGCTGCCGGTCTTGCCTTTGGCAAGCTCGATTTCGGTGACCGCGACGAGAATTTCGGCGCGCGTCTTGAGGTCCGGGGCTTCGAGCATCGCCTGCTTCTCCGCCGCCCCGTAGGGCGACATCATCGCCAGCGCATTCACGAGCGCCTCGTTCGGAGCGTTCTCCACGTCCTGCCAATCGGCGTTGAGATTGTTGGCCTTGAGAAACGCAGAGAGCGCGTCGAGCAGGGTTTTGCGGTCGACCTCCTCTTCGCCCTTGCGAGCGATGAAATCGTCCGCGAACGGCTCATAGGTCACCGCGCATTGCCGATAGGGCGTCGTCACCGTCAGCTCGCTGTTGACACGAAAGCGGGCGATGCCGGTGAGCTGGATGAGATAGCGCCCGTCCCCGGTCTCGGCGAACTGGGTGATCCGGCCGACGCAACCGACCGTGTAGAGATTGGGCCGCGCCGGCGGGCCGGGATGCGCCGCGTCCGGCTGGATCATGCCGATCAGACGGTCGCCGCGCAGCGCGTCGTCGATCATCGCCAGATAACGCGGCTCGAAGATGTTGAGTGGCATCTGGCCGCGCGGCAGCAGCAGGGCGCCGGATAGCGGAAACACCGGGATGGTCTCCGGCAGGTCGCTCGGGCCGCGATAGACTGCGTTCATCGGCATTCCGGCTCTCCGTCCGCGCGCGCAGAGGCGAGCATCGCCGTCAGGCGAACAGAATGGACGACAGCCGCTTGCGCCCTTCGATGGTCAATTCGTCGGCCGGGCCCCAGGCGTCGAAGAGCTGAACGAGCTGTTTGCGCGCGCCGTCGTCGTTCCACTTGCGATCGCGGCGCACGATCTCGATCAGGTGATCGAGCGCCTCCTGACGCCGGCCCTTGGCGTTGAGCGCGAGCGCAAGGTCGAAACGGGCCTGATGATTGAGCGGCTCGGTCAGCACCTTGTGCTCGAGGTCCGCGATTGGCCCGAGCGACGCCGCCTGCTCGTGGAGCTCGAGGGCGGCGCGTGCGGCGGCGACCGCGGGCTCGTTGCGCTTGGTCTCCGGCACCATTGCGAGCGTCTGCTGCGCCTGCTCGATCGCGCCGGTCTCGATGTAGCAGCGCGCAAGCCCCGCGAGCGCGTGCACGTTGGCGGAATCCTCGGCGAGGATGGCCGCATAGATCTCGGCGGCGCTCGCCGGATTGCCCTCGACCAGGGCCGCGTCGGCCGCCTTGAGAAGATCGGCCGTGTCGCCGCCGATGCGGTCCTTGGTGAGGCGTTCGATGAAGGCGGTGACCTGGCTCTCGGGGAGCGCCCCGAGGAATCCGTCCGCCGGCTGGCCGTTGACGAAGGCGAAGACCGCCGGGATCGACTGCACGCCGAGTTGCGTCGGGATGGCCGGATGCTCGTCCGTGTTCATCTTGACGAGCTTGACCTTGCCCTTCGCGGCGCGGACCACCTTTTCCAGCACCGGGGTGAGCTGCCGGCACGGACCGCACCACGGCGCCCAGAAGTCGACGATGACGGGCTGACGCCGTGATTCCTCGATCACGTCCTTCATGAAGCTCTGGGTCGTCGCGTCCTTGACAAGCCCGTCCGCCGGTGTGGCCGCGACATCCCCGCCGTTCTGCAACATCTTGCGAAATCCTTCAGTATCGGGGCATCCGAGCCCAATTTAGCGAATTAAATGGCGATGGCGGCATTGATTTCAATCATGGGCCTGGCCTTGCAACTGCCCCGCCGGGCCCTCCGCGCGCCGCTCGGACACCGCCTCGATCCGCGGGGAATGCCCTGTCGCTTCGAGAAACCGGATCAGGTCCTCGCGCCCGATCGACGTCGTCATGGTATTGGCGAGCGGATGGTAGTTCAGGGTCGCGTGCTCGAGCATGGGCGCATCGAGCACGACTGTGACCTGCCGGTCGACGTCGTTGATCGCCGCAAACGGCGTGACCGCGCCGGGCTCGACCCCCAACGTCGTGCGCAGCAGCGCCGCCGGCCCGAACGAGAACCGCCCGGCGCCGAGGCGCTCATGCAGCGTCTTGAGATCGATGACGGCGTCCTCGAGAGCGACGACGAGGAACAGCATGCCTTTGCGATCGCGCAGGAAAAGGTTCTTGGTGTGTCCGCCCGGAATCCGGCCGCGCAACGCCCGCGACTGCTCGACCGTGAACAGCGGCGGATGCGACACCGTGCGGTGCGCGATGCCGAGGCGGTCGAGATAGGCAAAGAGGTCGTCCGGGGTGGCGCTCATCGAGACCTGGGTAGGATGGGATGGA
>CAYVBN010000622.1:0-5992 GCA_964449645.1 uncultured Hyphomicrobiales bacterium | reverse complement strand
GCACGCCCGCATCGGTGCGTCCGGCGCCGGAGATCGTGACCTCATGGCCGCAGAACGCATAGGCCGCGGCCGTCACGGCCGCCTGCACGGATGGTCCGTTCTCCTGGATCTGCCAGCCGACGAACGGCGTGCCGTCGTATTCGAGCACGAGCTTGTAGCGCGGCACGGCTCAGACCAGAGAGGTGCCGGCCACAACCGGCGTCCCGCGCAGGAAGTCGTCGGTCTTCATCGGCTGCCGCCCCGCGCGCTGGAGCTCGAGGACGCGCACCGCGCCTTCGCCGCAGGCAACGGTCAGCCTGTCGTCGAGCACCGTGCCGGGCGCTCCCGACCCGTCCACGCGCGCCGTGCGCAGGACTTTGACGCGCAGCGGGTCCTTGCCGGGAATCTCGAACCACGCCCCCGGAAACGGCGACAGCCCGCGGCAATGATTGTGCACGTCCTGCGAGGACTTTCTCCAGTCGATGCGCGTCTCGGCTTTCTCGATCTTCGCCGCATAGGTGACGCCTGTGCTCGGCTGCGGCGTGAGCGTCAGCCCGCCGCGCTCGAGCGCGCCGAGCGCGCGCAGCATGAGGTCGGCCCCGAGCCGGGCCAGCCGGTCGTGCAGCTCCCCCGCGGTCATGTCCGGCCCGATGGCGACGCGTTCCGCCATGCCGATCGGCCCGGTGTCGAGGCTTTCCTCCATGCGCATCACCATCACGCCGGTCTCGGCATCGCCCGCCATGATGGCGCGGTTGATCGGCGCGGCGCCGCGCCAGCGTGGCAGCAGCGATGCGTGCAGGTTGAAGCAGCCGAGCGGCGGCGCGTCGAGCGCCGGCTTCGGCAGGATGAGCCCATAGGCGACCACGACGGCCGCATCGGCGCCGTGCGCGCGAAACGCCTCCGGCGCATCCGGCGTCCTGAGACTCGCCGGTGTCAGTACCGGCAGGCCGAAGCGCCGCGCCTCGCGCTCGATCGGCGAAGGCTGCGGATCGAGGCCGCGGCCGGCCGGCTTGGGAGCGCGCGTATAGACGGCGGCGACGTCATAGCCGCGCCCGACGATCTCGGCGAGCGTCGGCACCGCGAAGTCCGGCGTGCCCATGAAGACGAGGCGCAGCGCCATCAGCCGACTGCCCGCTTCGCCGCCTTGGTGAATTTCTTGAGGATACGATCGCGCTTGAGCTTGGAGATGTGATCGATGAACAGCACGCCGTTGAGGTGGTCGATCTCGTGCTGGATGCAGGTGGCGAAGAGGCCGTCCGCGTCCACCTCGTGCGGTTTGCCGTCGAGGTCGAGGTATTTGAATCGCACCCGTGTCGGACGCTCGACGTCCTCGTGAATCTCCGGAATCGACAGACAGCCCTCCTCGTAAGTCGAGCGCTCGTCGGACGACCACACGATCTCCGGATTGATGAACACCTTCGGGTCCTTGGGGTCGTCCTTCTTGGCGAGATCCATGGTGACGATGCGTTTCGGCACGCCGATCTGGATCGCCGCGAGCCCGATCCCGGGCGCGTCGTACATGGTGTCGAACATGTCGGCGACGAGCTTTCGAGTCTCGTCGGTAATCTGGGATACCGGCTCGGAAACGGCGCGCAGGCGCTTGTCCGGCAGCTGAACGATGTCACGGAGGGCCATGCCGGCGATGTAAGCGGTGATTCAGGAGGGGTCAATCCGCTCGACCCGGCATTCCCGTTGGGCGCGTTGTTCTGTTTTCGTTCGCCACCCCGGGCGAATCGGGCTACAAACGGCTCATGACCGATACGGCACTCATGGCGGTCCTCGGGGGCGGATTGGCGCTTCTGGCCGCCGTCCTGGTTTTGGGCATCGCGCTCCTGCGCGGCCGGTCGACGCGGGACGTCGAGGCCCAGGTCGCGGATCTCGCCCGCCTGCAGGCCGAAGCCGCCGGCCGCCTGCAGGCGATGGGGGACGCGCTCGGCGCCCGCCAGGCGGAACTCGCCCGGGTCCTGGCCGAGCGGCTCGATGCCGTCTCGGGCCGGCTCGGCCAGTCGCTCGAGGCGACGACCCAGCAGACGGTCGAGCGCTTGCGCGGGCTGCACGAGCGGCTGGCCGTCATCGACACGGCGCAGAAGAACCTGACCGATCTCGCTTCGCAGATGACCTCGCTGCGCGACGTGCTTGCCAACAAGCAGGCGCGTGGCGCCTTCGGGCAGGCCCGCATGGAGGCGATCGTCCAGGACGGATTGCCGAAGGGCTTCTACAAATTCCAGTTCACGCTCTCGAACCGCACGCGCCCGGACTGTGTGGTGTTCCTGCCGGACAAGCGGCCGCTGGTCATCGACGCCAAGTTTCCCCTCGAGGCGGTGACCGCCTGGCGTGACGCTCGAACCGAGGACGAGCGCAAGGTGGCCGGACAGCGCATCCGGCAAGACCTTGCCAAGCATGTCGCCGACATCGCCGACAAATACCTCCTCCCGGGCGAGACCCAGGACCTCGCGCTGATGTTCGTGCCCTCCGAATCGATCTACGCCGAGCTGCACGACGGCTTCGACGACGTCGTGCAGAAGGCCTACCGCTCGCGCGTCGTCATCGTCTCGCCCTCGCTGCTGATGCTGGCGATCCAGGTGATGCAGCAGATCCTCAAGGATGCGCGCATGCGCGAAGCGGCCGACGTCATCCGCACCGAGGTCGGCCGCATGATGGAGGACGTGGTGCGCCTGCGCGACCGTGTGCTCAAGCTGCAGACGCATTTCGGCCAGGCGAGCGAGGACGTGCGGCAGGTGCTGATCTCGACCGAGAAGATCGAGAAGCGCGCCTCGCGCATTGAGGAGCTCGAATTCGACGGCGAGGACACCAAGGAGGCGGCGCCGGTTGTCCCGGCCGCATTGACGCGCAAGCTCGAAGCGCGCGGGTAACGGCGGGGGGGCGCCGCTCGCCCGAATTCCACCAGGGGCAGGGCCGGGACGCCGGGTTTCGGACAAGATCGTGCTACAGAAGGTCCCGGGTGCGCGGCTCTCGACGGGTCGTCTTCCGTAAACGCGATCGAAAACGTCGGACGGATGAGATTCACGGAACAATCCGTCCGTCCCAGGCTGGTCATATGATCGAGACGCCGACGGCCCGTCCATCGCTCGCCGAGACGATCGCGGTCTATCTGCGTCCGCGCGTCCTCGTGGTGATGTTCCTCGGCTTCTCCTCGGGCCTGCCGCTGGCGCTGTCCGGCTCGACCCTGCAGGTATGGGTGACCGAGAGCGGCGTCGACCTCAAGACCATCGGGCTGTTCGCCGCGGTCGGCACGCCCTACACGCTCAAGTTCCTCTGGGCGCCATTGGTCGATGCGCTCGACGTGCCCCTGCTCTCGGCCTGGCTCGGCCGACGGCGCGGCTGGCTCGTGTTCTCGCAGCTCTGGCTCATCGTGGCGATCGTGCTGCTCGGCCTGTGCGATCCGGCCACGGCGCCGTGGCTCGTCGCGCTCGGTGCGCTCTTCGTCGCCACCGCGTCGGCGACCCAGGACATCGTCATCGACGCCTACCGGGTCGAGAGCTTGCCCGAAAGCGAGCAGGCGGCCGGCATGGCATCCTATGTGGCCGCCTATCGGATCGGCATGCTGGCATCGACCGCCGGCGCGTTGTTCCTGGTGAGCGGGTTCGAGGGCCTCGGGCTTGCCAAGCAGGCCGCGTGGAGCGCCGGTTATGCGGTGATGGCGGCGCTGGTCGTCATCGGCATTCTGACGACCCTGTTCGCGTCCGAGCCGAAAACATTGGCCCAATCCGAGCGCAGCAAACAGGGCGAGAATCCGCTGCGGCGCGTTGCCATGACGGCAATCGCGTCGCTCACCGAGTTTCTCGGCCGCGACATGGCGCTCGTCGTGCTGGCCTTCGTGGTGCTGTTCAAATTCACCGACGCGCTTGCCGGCGCGATGACGGCGCCGTTCGTCATCGACATCGGCTTCACCCGCAACGAGTACGCGGCGATCATCAAGGGGCTGGGGCTCGCCGCGACGCTGGCGGGCGGGTTCGCCGGAGGATTCGTGGCGCGCGCCTATCCGCTTGCAGCCAGCCTCTGGATCGGCGGCATCCTGCAGGCGCTCGCCAATCTCGCCTTCTCGTGGCAGGCGTGGGTCGGCGTGAACACCACGGCGCTCGCCTTCGCCATCACGGCCGAGAACTTCACCAGCGCCATCGGCACGGTGATCTTCGTCGCCTATCTGTCGGCGCTGTGCCGCAACCCGCTGCACACCGCCACGCAATACGCGCTGCTCACGGCGCTTGCCGCCGTCGGGCGCACCTATCTCTCGCTCGGCGCCGGTTTCATCGCCTCGGCGACCGGATGGATCTGGTTCTTCGCTATCTGCGCGCTCGCCGCCATTCCGGGGCTGCTGCTGCTTGCATGGCTGCAAGCCCGCGGCCATTTCGCCGAGCTGGAGCGAGGCGACGACGTAGCGCTCGCCTCACGTTGAACTTCTGCGAGGTAGAAAAAAGCAGAAGCCGCGCAATCTGTCTGTCGTTTATGACAGACTATCCGCTTGATGTGATGCGCGCGATCACCCGTCAACTCGGCCACTCAAAACGGCGTGCGCTGGCGGATCGCCGCCGCGAGCGTGCCTTCGTCGAGATAGTCGAGCTCGCCGCCGACCGGAACGCCGTGCGCCAGCCGCGTGACCGTCACGTTCGCGTTCTGCAGCAGATCGGTGATGTAATGGGCGGTCGTCTGCCCGTCGACCGTGGCGTTGAGCGCCAAGATCACCTCGGTGACCTCCGGCGCATGCGCACGACTTACCAGCGCGTCGATCGAGAGGTCCTGCGGGCCCACGCCATCGAGCGGCGACATCGTGCCGCCGAGCACGTGATAGCGTGCGTTGACCGCGTGCGCGCGCTCGAGCGCCCACAGGTCGGCGACGTCGGCGACCACCACGATGACCGACCCGTCGCGCCGCACGTCGGTGCACACGGTGCACGGATTTTGCGTGTCGATGTTGCCGCAGGTGCGACAGACCTGAATGCGGTCGATGGCGGTCTGCAGCGCCGACGCGAGCGGCGCCATCAGTTGCTCGCGCTTCTTGATGAGCTGCAGCGCGGCGCGCCGCGCCGAGCGGGGGCCGAGCCCAGGCAGGCGGGCGAGCAGTTGGATCAGCCGCTCGATTTCGGGGCCGGCAACAGCGGGCATCGTGTGCGGCGGCCTAGAACAGCTTCAGCCCGGGCGGCAGCGCGAGGCCACCGGTCAGTCCCTGCATCTTCTCCTGGATCAGCACCTCGGTCTTGCGCCGCGCGTCGTTGACGGCGGCCACCAGGAGATCCTCGAGGACTTCCTTCTCCTCGGCTTTGAGCAGCGAAGGGTCGATCTGCACGCCCTTGGCCTCGCCCTTGCCGTTGAGCTTCACGGTCACGAGTCCGCCGCCGGCAGTGCCCTCGACCTCGGCATGGTCGAGCTCCGCCTGCATGGCTTCCATCTTCGACTTGAACTCCGCGGCCTGTTTCATCAGGCCCATGAAATCGGGCATTACACACCTACCGTGTCTCGACGCGTTCCGGCGCGGGCCTTAGCGCATGATCGGCGAAGTGTAAGCGGTTCGCCGACAAGATCATGCGCAAATTCATAGTATGAGAGCGCGCTCTGGCGCAAAACCGGTACCCACTTTTGCGGATCGCGCTCTAGTCATCGTCCGGCCGCTCGTCGGCCTCCATGAAATCACCGTGCTCGTCCCCGGCCGCGTCGCGTGTGAACTCCTGTCCCGCAGCCTCGGGGTGACGCACGTCGACGATCTCGGCGCCGGGAAAGCGCGCGAGAACCGCCTGCACCAGCGGATCGGCCCGGATGCCGCGCTCCGCCTCCGCGCGCCGCGCCTCGTTCTGCGACTTGATGGTCGGTTGGCCGGGCTCGGTCGAGACGACGATCATCCAGCGGCGCCCGGTCCAGGCGGCGAGCTTGCGGGAGAGGTCGTTGACGAGGGCTCGCGACGCATTGGGCTCGAGCGCCAGCTCGATCCTGCCGTCCTCGAAACGCACGAGCCGCACGTCGCGTTCGAGCGCCGTCTTGATCTGCAGGTCGCGCTTCT
>CAYVBN010000621.1:0-5652 GCA_964449645.1 uncultured Hyphomicrobiales bacterium | reverse complement strand
TGGCGGTCCCGGCAGGACTCGAACCTGCGACCTTCGGTTTAGGAAACCGCTGCTCTATCCGGCTGAGCTACGGGACCGTGCGTCGGCGGTGTAGCATAGGCTCCGGCGCGGCGCATCCCGCGTCCTCTGAGGTCGACCTGTCGCGGATCACCTTCGCCAGCAGATGCCGAAACTTTTCCCAACAGTCTTGGTCCTCGTGATTGTCGCCGCGCCCTGGGCGCGCGCCGACGAGCAGATGACCCGTGCGGCCGCGCGCGCGAATAGTCCGGTGCAGGCGGCCGCGCAGACGGAAGGCGCAAAGTCGGCAGTCGGCGCCGCCCGCCCCTGCCGCTATGGCGCGGCGCAGACCGCGCGCGTCGAGAGCATCGTCGACGGGCGCGGGTTGCGGCTTGCCGACGGGCGCGAGGTGCGGCTCGCCGGGATTGAAGTGCCGCCGCTGCCGCGGCCGGGCGATTCCGGCGCGGCCGATGCAACCGGGCGCGCCGCCCAGGCGGCGCTCGCAGCCCTGGTCGCGGGCCAGCCGGTCGTGCTGCGCAATCTCCCGGCCAAGCCCGACCGCTACGGCCGGTTTCCGGCGCTCGTTTTCGCCGGCTCCGACCAGCGTTTGGTGCAGGAGGCGCTGCTGGCGCAGGGCCAGGCGCTGGTCGGCGTCAGCGGCGATCCCGCCTGCCGCGCCGCCCTGCTCGCGGCCGAGCGGGAGGCCCGCCGAGGCCAGCTTGGCCTCTGGGCCGATCCGTATTATGACTTGAAGCAAGCCGACAATCCGGCAGGAATATTGCTCGCACGGGGACGATTTGCGCTGGTCGAAGGTAAAGTGGTGTCGGTCCGCGAAAGCGGCAGCACCATTTATGTGAATTTTGGGCGGCGGTGGTCGGACGACTTCACTGTGACGATCCTGAAGCGCAACGAACGCCTGTTTTCCGCGTCCGGCCTCGCGCCGAAGACGCTCGGCGGGCGACGGGTCCGGGTTCGCGGCTGGGTCGAGGAGCGGGGCGGCCCCTGGATCGAGGCCATCCGCCCCGAGCAGATCGAGATTGCCGAGGGCAACTGACGTAACGTGAGTATGGCCGTGGTCGTCAGTTCGGGGAACTTCGCAACGCGCCGGAGCGCCAGCGCTTGGCTCGCGCCCATGGCCCTCATGCTCGCCCTCTTTGCCGCCGCCTGCGCGTCTACGCCGCCGGCCGAGCGGCAGGTGTTCCTGCCCGACCCGCCGAAACAGACCGAAAACCTCACGGCGGCCGAACGCGAGCACAAGCGCATCCTCGCCGCCTATGGCGGGGCCTACGAGGATCCCAAGCTCGAGGGCATGATCTCGCAGGAGGTCGAAAAGCTGGTCGCCGCCTCCGAGCGGCCGGACCTGCGCTACAAGATCACGATCCTCAATTCGCCGGCCGTGAACGCCTTCGCGCTGCCGACCGGGCAGCTTTACGTCACACGCGGCCTCATCGCGCTCGCCAACGACGATTCCGAGCTCGCCTCGGTGCTGGCGCACGAGATGTCGCACGTGATCGCCCGCCACGCTGCCATCCGCGAGGACCAGGCGCGCCAGGCGGCGCTGGTGAGCCGGGTGGTGAACGACGTGCTGAGCGATCCGCAGAGCGGCGCCCTCGCCCTCGCCAAGTCGAAGATCGCGCTCGCGAGCTTCTCGCGCGCGCAGGAGTTCGAGGCCGACGGCATGGGCGTCGGGATCGCGGCGCGCGCCGGCTACGATCCGTTCGGCGCCGCGCGCTTCCTCACCTCGATGGGGCGCAATGCCGATCTGAAATCCGCCCACGGCGGCCACGACCGCCAGTCGCTCGACTTCCTCTCCTCCCATCCGGCGACGCCGGACCGGGTCAAGAACGCGCAGGCGAATGCCCGCCAGTACACCGCCCCGGGCGGCGGCGAGCACGACCGCAACGCCTATCTCGCCAGCATCGACGGGCTCGTCTACGGCGAGGACCCGAGCGAGGGCTTCGTGCGCGGGCGGCGCTTCCTGCATCCACGCCTCGGCTTCACCTTCATGGCTCCGGAAGGCTTCGCGCTCGACAACACGGCACCCGCCATCCTCGGCCTCAAGGACAGCGGCGACCAGGCGATGCGGCTCGATGTGGTGCGCGTCCCCGCCGAGCAGAGCCTGACCGACTATCTCGCCTCGGGATGGATCGACAATGTCGAGCAGAATTCGCTGCAGGGGCTGACCATCAACGGCTTCCCGGCTGCGACGGCGACCGCCAAGGGCGAGCAGTGGTCGTTCCGCCTCTACGCGGTTCGTTTCGGCAGCGACGTCTACCGCTTCATCTTCGCCGCCAAGAACCGCACCCCCGAAGCCGACCGCGCGTTCCGCCAGTCGGTCGAGTCCTTCCGCCGCATGTCGCTCGCGGAGATCAACTCCGCCAAGCCGCTGCGCCTGAAGATCGTCACGGTGCATCCGGGCGACACGGTCGAACGGCTCGCGGCCCGCATGGCGTATTCCGATCGGGCGGTCGAGCGCTTCCGGGTGCTCAACGGGCTCGACCCCGGCCAGTCGCCGAAGCCGGGCGACAAGGTCAAGATCGTCACGGAGTAGGTGCGCCATGACGCCCGCCCCGGCAGGAGAACCCGCCCTCATCAAGCGTTATGCGCAGACCCGGCTTTATGACACGGCGGCCGCCGCCTACGTCACGGTGGAGGAATTGCGCCGGCGCGTCCGCGACGGCGAGCCCGTCGTGGTGATCGATCGCGACACCGGCGAGGACATCACGCGCATTCTTCTCGCGTAGTGCGCTGGGAGCATTTTCCGGCGACGCGGGAACCGTTCGCCGGAGAAGATGCGATCAAAGGCGAAGTGCGACGGAGCGCGGTCCGGTCAGTCCCATCGGAACGTGCCCTGATCTCCGGCCGCGTTCCGTGAGCTCGGAGTTGGCAACTCGGATCTTGCACATTCGTGCTTGCCCCCCCTTCTAACTTGCCGACAACTTGCCAAGCCGGACCCACCAAACAAAAAGCCCGGCTTGTGGCCGGGCTTTTTGCATCCGAATGGTATGAAAGGCTCAGGCTGCCTCTTCCTCGACCTCGGCCTCTTCGGCCGACTTCTGCGCGCGGCGCGGCCCCTTGGCGAGCGCAGCCTCGATCTCCTTGACCGCCTCGGTCTCGGTGATGCGCTGCACCGCCGAGATCTCGCGCGACAGACGGTCGAGCGCGGCCTCGTAGAGCTGGCGTTCGCTGTAGGACTGCTCGGGCTGCGACTCCGACCGGTAAAGGTCGCGCACCACTTCGGCGATTGCGACGATATCGCCCGAATTGATCTTGGCCTCGTATTCCTGAGCGCGGCGCGACCACATGGTCCGCTTGATGCGCGCGCGGCCCTTGAGCGTCTCGAGCGCACGCTTCACGATCGCGCCCTCGGAGAGCTTGCGCATGCCGACGGCGGCGATCTTCGCGGTCGGAACCCGCAGCGTCATCTTGTCCTTGACGAAGTTGATGACGAACAGCTCGAGCTTGCAGCCCGCCACCTCCTGCTCCTCGATGGCGACGATCTGGCCGACACCATGAGCCGGATACACAATGAACTCGTTGGTCTTGAAGCCTTGTCGTTGGGTAGTCTTCTTGACGGTCATTCCCTGTGTAACTCCTTGGCCTTCCGGCCGATGTCGGCGGAGCGGCTTAGCCGCGGGAGCTCCACGCCGAGCCGTCGCGCGTGAAGCCTGGGAAGTCCTCCGGCGCCGGGCCGGCGACTGCTTATTGCTGGTCTTCTTCGACCGATGACGCGTTTTTCCAGCCACTGCTTTCGCGTGGGACGCACGCCCCTATCCGACGGTTCCTCGGAAACGCCCCGAAAAAATATGCTCCCCGCGGGGAGCTTCGGGATTGGTCTTGCTCTTGTTCATATGCGAAACTTATATAGCACATTTTCCGCCGAAATCAAAGCCTTGCGGCGGCGCGAAAAGCCGATTTCCGCGCTTTTTACTCTACAAAATCGCCCTATCGGTTAATGCTGGACCTCAATCTCCGGTTCCAGGCTCCGGTGAAAAGTACTTTTCCTTATCCTTGACGCCGTCCCATTCCTTTGCGTCGGCCGGCGGATCGCGCTTGATGGTAATATTCGGCCAGGTCTTGGCATATTCGGCATTGAGGCCGAGCCATTTCTCGAGCCCCGGTTCGGTATCGGGCTTGATCGCCTCCGCGGGACATTCCGGCTCGCACACGCCGCAGTCGATGCACTCGTCGGGATGAATGACGAGCATGTTTTCCCCCTCGTAGAAGCAATCGACGGGGCACACTTCGACGCAGTCCATATACTTGCACTTGATGCAATTTTCCGTGACGACGTAGGTCATTGCCAACTCCGGCCCTCCAGAGCGCGCTCCGGTGCGAGCCGGCACGTGCTCTGGGTTCTTGTTTGATCGCATTTTCTATGGCGAACCGGTAGCCACTTCGCCGGAAAATGCTCCAGCGCGTGATCCGGCGAAGGGTAAGCGGCTCGCCGACAGGATCGTGCGCCGGTTCATTGAGTCAGAGCGCGACCTTACGCAAAACCGGTATCCACTCTTGCGGATCGCGCTCCAAGGCCCTGAACGGGCTGCCTAGCGCATGGCCTTCGTGTGGGCAAGCCGTTCGGCTCGCGCAAGCCCCATGCGCAAATCCAATGCGCAAGTCTCATGCGCCGGTACGCGGCCAAAACGCATCCGACCGACACCTGCCCTCTCGCGCCTGCGCCGCCGGCGGCAGCGATCGTTCCGTCAGTGCGGCTCGTCGCGCCCGAGCAGGCGGTCGATCGCACGCCGATCCTGCTTGGTCGGCCGGCGGCCCGCCCCGGGGCTCCGGAGGGCATTGTCGGCGGGCGGCGCATCGGCCGGCCCAAGGCCGGGGCTGAGATCTTCGTACAGGCCTTCCGTCACCGCCGCCGAAGCGCGGCGGTCGGCGAAGCGCAGGACTTTGAGGACACGGACCCGCCGGTCGAGCGCGACTGTCACGACATCGCCGATCTTCACCGGCCGCGCCGGCGCGTCGACACGGCCGCCGTTGAGCCGCACGTGGCCGGACGCCGCGAGCGCCGCCGCGGCGCTGCGCGTGCGCACGACCCGGGCGTGCCACAACCACTTGTCGATCCTCTGGCGCTCGTCGGACACGAGGCCCGGCTCACGTCCGTTCCTTCGCGTTCGCCTCGAGCTGCGCCTTGAGGGCTGCGAGCTTGGCGAACGGCGAATTCGGATCGGGCGCTTTTTCCCGCCGCTCCGGCCTCTTGCCGCCCTTCGCGAAGGCGGGCCGGCGCCCCTCGTCGCGACTTGGACGTTCGCGATCCGGGCGTTCGCGGTCCGGCCGGTCCCGGTCGGGACGATGGCGGCGTGGCCGACCACCCCGCTCCTTGCGCTCGCCGTCGCGGCCGTCCTTCGAGGAATCCTGTCCTTGCACGGGTTCGGCGCCCGCGCGGGCGGCGTGTTCCCCCGAGCGCTTGCGCGCGTGGCGCGGCCGGCGGGGCCCTCGCCGCTCCTCGGAACGGCCCGGCCGCCAGACCTCGATGAATTCCTGGACTTCCTGTTGGGCTTCTTCCTGGGTGTTTGTTTCCGGGATTCCCTCTGTCGCCACGACCGGTTCCGCAGCATCGGCGGGAGCGGCCTCAAGCGTCTCGGGGGCACCGGCGTCGGACACTACGGCTGGGGTGGCGGGTGTCGCCTCCGCGGCCGGTGCCTC
>CAYVBN010000620.1:0-19105 GCA_964449645.1 uncultured Hyphomicrobiales bacterium | reverse complement strand
GCCGTCGTACAGGATCAGCGTCGCGCCGCTGGCAAGCCCGGAGGCGAGCCAGTTCCACATCATCCAGCCGCAGGTGGTGAAATAGAAGAAGCGGTCGTCGGCCCGCAGATCGCACTGCAGGCGATGCTCCTTGAGATGCTGCAGCAGCGTGCCGCCCGCTCCGTGCACGATGCACTTCGGCACGCCGGTCGTGCCCGAGGAATACAGGATGAAGCTCGGCTGGTTGAACGGCAGGCGCTCGAACGTGAGCGGCCGCGGCGAAAAGGGTTCGAGGAACGCTTCGAGCGTCACCGCCCGGGGCAGCGCCTTCGCGACCGCTTCGGCCTCGCCCAGATAGGGCACGATCACGACGGTTTCAGCGGAGGGGAGCTGCGCGACGATCGGCGCGAGCTTGTCGGCAATGCGGATCGCCTTGCCGTTGTACCAGTAGCCGTCGACCGCGAAGAAGACCTTGGGGGCGATCTGACCGAAACGATCGAGCACGCCGCGTTCGCCGAAGTCGGGGGAACAGGAGGACCAGATCGCCCCGATCGAGGTCACGGCCAGCATTGCGGCGATCGTCTCGGGGAGGTTCGGCATCATGGCGGCGACGCGGTCGCCGACGCCCACCCCCGCTCCCTTGAGGGCCTGCTGCAGGCGCGAGACCAGGCGGTTGAGCTCGGGCCAGGTCAGGCGCGCGGCCGCCTTGTCCTCGCCGCAAAACACCATGGCCTCAGCGTCGTCGGCGCGCCGGAGCAGGTTTTCCGCAAAATTGATCCGGGCGTCGGGGAAGAAGCGCGCGCCCGGCATCTTGTCCCCGTCGACCAGCCGGCGCGTGCCCTTCTCGCCAACGACGCCGCAGAAGTCCCAGAGAAGATCCCAGAACAGATCCGGGTGCGCCGTCGACCAGGCATGCAGGTCGGCATAGCGCGCGTTGCGCAAGCCGTGACGGCGATTCGCCTCCTGCATGAAGGCGGTAAGCTGGCTCGCCGCGACCCGCTCCGGGCCAGGTATCCACAGCGGCGTCTCGCTCATCGAACCGGGTCTCCTCAAGGTGTGCGTCAACCTCAGCTTAACCCAGGTAAACGCGGCAAAAAGCTGAAGATATCCACTGTTGCGTGCCGGCGCTGGCCACGAAAGGGACACAGAGCCCGGCCACGGTTGCGCGCATCGACCCGGTCGGTATAGTCCAACCGGTGTCCCGCAAAAATACTTGGATTTCACGTCCTGTGACGGCGACCCTTGGCTTCAAGCGTTTGGGACTTGCGGTTGTTGCCTTGGTCGCGGCGGGATGTGCCGCGGTGGGGCTCGCCTCCTTTCTGATTTCAGCCGATGCCGCCCGCGACGCCGTGAAGGCGGAAATTCGCGCGGTGACCGGGTTCGACCCGCTGCTGCGCGGGCCGGTAAGCGTCTCGCTCTTTCCGTCAGGCACCGTCAGCTTTGCCGACGTTGTGCTGGGTGACGGCGGCGACGGGCGACCGGCTTTCGCCGCCGAAGGCCTGATCGCGCATCTGCGCTTCTTCCCGCTCTTGATCGGCCATGTCGAAGTGGCCGACGTCTCCCTGCTGCGCCCCACCATCGCCATCTCGTTCGATTCGAACGGGCAATCGAACTGGTCGCCCCTCATCGAAACGCTCACGCGCGCCCTCGGGCCGGATGCCAGCCACGGCGAGCGCAAGGTGTCGTTCTCGGAAATGAGAATCAGCGACGGCACGGTGGTGGTTCGCGACCCGACCCACGGGTTCGCCGAGGAGCTGACCGGAGTCGAGTTCTCGCTCGCCTGGCCCTCGATCTCGAAGAGCTTCGGGGCGACCGGGCATTTCGTCTGGCGCGAGGAGCCGGTCGAGGCGAGCTTCACGCTCGGCGATTTCGCCGCCGCGCTGGGCGGACAGCGCTCGGGCCTGAAATTCCGGCTCGCCGGCTCGCCGCTCAGGGTGCTGTTTGACGGAACGATGAGCCGCAAGCCGAGCGTGAAGATCGAAGGCACGCTCGCGGCCGACGCCACCTCGCTGCGCGACGCCCTGCGCTGGGCGGGTGAAAAGCCTTGGCCGGGCGGCGGCTGCGGCCGATTCGCCCTGAAGGCGCAGACGAGTCTCGTCGGCGGCACGATCAGCCTTTCGGGCGTAAACGTCGAGCTCGACGACAACACCGCCGAGGGCGTGCTCACCTACGCGGCCGACCGCCGGCGCACGCTGCAGGGCACGCTGGCCGTCGAAGGCCTCGACCTCACGCCCTATGTCTCGACGGTTCGGCTGCTCGCGGTCAACGCACGCGACTGGGATCGCAAGCCGATCGTGCTCGACGGGCTCAACGATTTCGACCTCGACCTGCGGCTGTCGGCGGCCCGCGTGACCATCGGCAATGCCAAGCTCGGCCGCACCGCGGTCGCCGCCAACCTGCGCAGCGGCCGTCTGGTCGTGACGGTCGGCGAATCGCAGGCCTTCAACGGCATCATCAAGGGTTCCTTCGGACTCGGAAAATCCAGCGCCGGCGCCGACGTCAAAGCGCAGATGATGTTCACCGACGTCGACCTCGAGACCTGCCTTGGCGAATTGTTCGGCATGCGCCGGGTCGAGGGCAAAGGGGACCTCGCCCTGTCGCTCGACGGCTCGGGCGGGAACGTGTTGGCGGTCACCCGAACCCTCAACGGGACCGCCAGCCTGACCGGACGGAAAGGCGCGCTGGTCGGCGTCAATGTCGAGCAGCTTCTGCGCCGGCTGGAGCGCCGCCCGCTCTCGGGCGGCGGCGAGTTCCGCGGCGGCCGGACCCCGTTCGATCGATTCGCCCTGAACCTCAAGATCACCGACGGCACCGCGTCGGTCGAGACCGTGCGCTTCGACAGCCCGGCCGTCCGGCTCGCGATCGGGGGCTCGGCCTCGATTCCCACGCGCGAACTCGACCTCAAGGGGACCGCCGGCCTGGTGACGAGCGCGGGCGATTCCGCCTTCGAACTGCCGTTCGTGGTGCAGGGGCCGTGGGACGATCCGATCATGCTGCCCGACACGCAGATCCTGCTGCGCCGCTCGGGCGCCGCGGCGCCGCTGCTCGATGCGGTCAGAAACCGCAAGCTGCGCTCCGCTATCGACCGCCTGACAGGTCCGGCCACCGGGACCGGGGCTCCGGTCTCCTCTGCGGACACGGATGCCGATTCGCGGCCGACCCTGCCGCCCTCGATCACCTTCCCGCCCATCGGCCGCTGACCGGGCGCGGGCGCTCCCCCCCGGCACCCGCGAGGATTCAGGCGGCGAACGGGGCCTGGTCGGCGCGCTTCGCTTCGGAGCGCCGGGTCAGCCACGACGCGAGAACGATCGCGGTGGCGACGATCGTCACCAGAATGGTGGAAATGGCGTTGATCTCCGGCTTCACGCCGAGCCGGACCTCCGAATAGATCCGGATCGGCAAGGTGGTCGCGCCGGGACCGGTCGTGAAGCTCGCGATCACCAGGTCGTCGAGAGAGAGCGAGAACGCGAGCAGGAATCCGGCCGCCACCGCCGGCGCGATCAGCGGCAGCGTGACCGTCAGGAATGTCCGCATCGGCGGGCTGCCGAGGTCGAGGGCGGCTTCTTCCAGGCTGCGGTCGAATCCACCGAGACGCGACTGCACGACCACCGTGACGAAGCACATCGTCAGGGTGGTGTGGGCCACGCCGACCGTGAGAAAGCCGCGGTCCACGTCGAGCGCGACGAACAGCAGCAGCAGCGACAGTCCGGTGATCACCTCCGGCATGACGAGCGGAGCGTAGATCATCGCCGAGAACGGAAGACGCCCGCGAAAGCGCCCGAAGCGCGTCAGCGCGAGCGCCGCCAGGGTTCCGAACACCGTCGCGATGCTCGCGGAGAAGAACGCGATGCCGAGCGATGTCGCCGCGGCGTCGAGCATGGCGCGGTCATCGAGCAGGACGCGGTACCAGTGCAGCGACCAGCCGCCCCAGACGGTGACGAGGCGCGATGCGTTGAACGAATAGATGATCAGAATCAGGATCGGCAGGTAGAGGAACGCAAGGCCGAGCGCGACGGACGTGACGTTGAAAAGCGAGGGGCCGCGGCGCATGTCAGCCCCTCCTCTCGGCCACCGACACCTGGAGGTGCTGGTAGAGCGCAATCGGCACGACGAGGATCAGCACGAGCAGGACTGCGATGGCCGACGCGATCGGCCAGTCCTTGTTGGAGAAGAATTCGGTCCACAGCGTCTGACCGATCATCATCGTCTCCGATCCGCCGAGGAGGTCCGGGATGACGAACTCTCCGACGATCGGGATGAAGCAGAGCAGCGCCCCGGCCGCCACGCCGGGCAACGAGAGCGGCAGCGTGATCGACCAAAACGCCTTCCAGCGCGGGCAGCCGAGATCGTTCGCCGCCTCCATCAGGGTCTCGTCCATCTTCTGCAGCGTCGCATAGAGCGGCAGGATCATGAACGGCAGGTACGAGTAGACGAGGCCGATATAGATGGCCTTGTCGGTCGAGAGCCAAGTGACCGGCTCCGCGACGAGCCCGAGCCGCATCAGCGCATCGTTGAGCAGTCCGTCGCGCTGGAGAATGTTGATCCAGGCATAGACCCGGATCAGAAACGAGGTCCAGAACGGCAATACGACGAGCAGGACCAGAACAGGCTGCCAGCGCGCCGGCGCACGCGCCAGCCCGTAGGCGATCGGATACCCGACGAGCAGCAGAATTGCCGTCGAGACCGCCGCGATCTCGAGACTCTTGAGATAGGAATCGAGATAGAGCGTGTCGGAAAAGAGCGCGCCATAGTTGGAGAGCGACAGCTCGGACACGAACTCCTTCACGCCGTTCCATCCGGCCGAAAGATCGAGCACCGGCAGATAGGGCGGCTGGGCGATCGCCGTCTGCGACAAGCTGATCTTGGCGACGATCAGGAACGGGACAAGGAAGAAGGCCGCGAGCCAGAGATACGGCAGCGCGATGACGAGCCGTGCGCCCCACGACCGCCGGGCTTCGCCCTGCTGATCCATCGCCCCGCTCCCTACCGCGTCAGCGCGACGCCGGCATCCGGCGTCCACGAGAGCCACACCTCGTCGTTCCAATCGATCGGCCGGTCGAGCACCCGTGCACGATTGGCGACCGTGGCCTTCATCTCCGAGCCGTCGGCAAGCCGCACCTTGTAGACGGACACGTCGCCCAGGTAGCCGATGTCCCACACGCGCCCGGCGACGCAGTTCTCATTCGTCGCCGCCGGAGGTTCCATGGCGATCCGGACCTTCTCCGGCCGCAGGGCGACCCACACCGCCTGGTCTTTTTGCAGCGGCGCAGATGCCGAAACCCGGAGCCGGCGGCCCGAGGGGCCTTCGATCACGACGCCATCCGGCGCGACGGACGCAACGGCGCCTTCGAGCAGATTGACGTCGCCGATGAACTCGGCGACCCAGCGCGAGTTCGGCTCCTCGTAGATTTCCTCCGGGGTCGCCACCTGAGCCACCCGCCCGTGGTTCATCACCGCGATGCGGTGCGCGACCGTCATCGCCTCCTCCTGGTCGTGGGTGACGATCACGAAGGTGGTGCCGAGCTTTTCCTGCAGGTCCATCAGCTCGAACTGCGTCTGCTCGCGCAATCTCTTGTCGAGCGCCGCGAGCGGCTCATCGAGCAGCAGGACCTTGGGCCGTTTGGCGAGCGAGCGCGCCAGCGCGACGCGCTGGCGCTGACCACCCGAGAGCTGGTGCGGCTTGCGGTCGGCGAAGCGCTCGAGCTCGACGAGCGCCAGCATCTCGGCGACGCGCGCGTCGATCTCCTTGCGCGGCAGGCGATCCTGCTTGAGCCCGAAGGCGACGTTGCCGGCGACGGTCATGTGCGGGAACAAGGCGTAGCTCTGGAACATCATGTTGACCGGCCGCCGATAGGGCGGCACGGCGCCGATGTCTTCGCCGGCGAGCATGACGCGGCCTTCGCTCGGCTGCTCGAAGCCGGCGAGCATGCGCAGAAGCGTCGTCTTGCCGCAGCCCGACGGGCCGAGCAGCGCGAAGAACTCACGCTCGTAGATGTCGAGGTCGAGCCGATCGACCGCCGTGACGCCGCCGAAACGCTTGCTCACCCCTTCGAACCGCACCAGCGGCCGCGCCGCCGGGTCGGCCCAGGGCGCGAACGTACGTCTCATGCCAAACCCGCTCGATCAATTCGCCGTTCGGCCCCCTGAATGGAGAGCGGCGGCGAATTGTTCAACCGGATTTTTCGAGCATGATCCCGAAAGTGGACACCGGTCTCGGGAGAGACCACGCCCAAATCAAAGGGCTAAAGCGGAGCGAGGGTCGGTGAGAGGACCGGCTGGAGCGGATCGGTCGAGGACCCCTGCGCCTGCTCGGGCGCCATGATCCGCTGCACCTGGTCGGGAAACTGCTTGCGCGGCTCGGGGCCGTAGTAGCCGCCGAACTGAACCATCGGGCGCGGCTTCGCCATGATGGCCACCATGCGGTCGAGCAGCGCCTTGGCGGATACCGGCTTGCGCAGGAACTCGTTGACGCCGAGGCGGATGGCTTCGAGCACCCGCCAGCGCTCGCCATGGCCGCTGAGCATGATGATCGGCACGTCCGGCACGGGGAAGACGCCGGGCGAACGGACGATGCGGACGAGCTCCGCGCCGTTGAGCAACGGCATTTCCCAATCGAGAATCACGATGTCGGGCGAGAGGGTGCGAATGGCCTCGAGTCCGGCGATGCCGTCGGGCGCCTCGTGAATGCTCTTCACGCCGACATTGACCAGCAGATTGCGGATGACCTTCCGCATGTACTGGTTGTCGTCGATGATGAGCACCTCGACCGACTGCACCAGCTTTTCGACGCCGCCCGGGAAAGTGGTCTGCATCCCATCTCTCGCGAGGACACCAGGGCGGAAACGATCCCGCCGCACGGGTCCCAATCCGACCGGCATGAGACCAACAGATGATTGCCTTGCAGTAAAATCGACAGGGCGAATTGAATCTTTTGCTGCTGCACGCCCTTTCCCGGTCCCATGGCTAATGTGGAGTTAACGCTTGCCGGACGGCACGGCGCCACCCGGCCCATTTGGCGGCGCGCACGGCAGGGTCCATCCCGGGTTCGAAACGGCGCCCGAGTTTCCAGCTCTCGGCAAAGCCCGCGAGGTCCGGGCAAACCCCGGCCTCACGCCCGGCCAGGTACGCCGCGCCGAGCGCCGTGGTCTCCATGATCACCGGGCGGTCGACCGGCGCGTCGAGGATGTCGGCAAGGAACTGCATGGCGAGATCGCTTGCGGTCATACCGCCGTCGACACGCAGGATGGTTGCGGCATCGGCCATCGGCCAATCGGCGTGCATCGCCTCGAGCAGGTCGCGGGTCTGATAGCCGACGCATTCAAGGGCCGCACGGGCGATTTCCGCCGCGCCGCTCCTGAACGTGAGGCCGCACAACGTGGCCTTGGCCTCGGCGTTCCACCACGGCGCGCCCCACGAAGGCAGGGACCAGATAGACCTGGTCGTCGGGGTCGGCCTGCTCGGCCAGCCGACCCGTTTCGGATGCGCTGGCGATGAGCTTGAGCCGGTCGCGCAACCACTGAACGGCAGCACCGGCAACGAAAATGGCGCCTTCGAGCGCATAGGTGCGACGCCCCTCGAGCTGATAGGCGATCGTGGTCAACAGGCGATTGCGGGAGAAAACCGGTTCCGCGCCGGTGTAGAGGAGCGCGAAGCATCCCGTCCCATAGGTCGATTTCATCATGCCGGGCCGGAAGCAGCCCTGGCCGATAGTTGCCGCCTGCTGGTCCCCGGCAACGCCCCGGATCGCAATCGGACCGCCGAAGAGGCCGGGCAGCGTCGTCCCGAATTCGCCGGCGCAGTCGCGCACCTGCGGCAGCAGCCCGACGGGGACGCGAAACAGATCGGCAAGCGCCGCGTCCCATGCGGCCGTGCGGATGTCGAGCAGCAGCGTGCGCGCCGCATTGGTGGCGTCGGTCGCATGGACGGCGCCGCCGGTCAGCCGCCAGATCAGGAAGCTGTCGACCGTGCCGAACGCGAGCCGTCCCGCCTCGGCCGCCTCGCGCGCCCCCGCCACATGGTCGAGCAGCCAGGCGATCTTGGTGGCGGAAAAATAAGGGTCGAGCAGGAGGCCGGTCCGGCGTCCGATCTCGGGCCCATGTCCGGCGTTGGCCAGTTCGCCGCAATGCTCCGCCGTACGGCGATCCTGCCACACGATCGCATTGTGGATCGGCTTGCCGCTCGCCCGATCCCAGAGAATGGCCGTCTCGCGTTGATTGGTGATCCCGATTCCGGCGACGTCGCGGGCGGCGATCCCTGCGCCCGCCATCGCGGCACGCACGGTGTCGACGACGCTGTCCCAGATGTCCTCCGGGTTGTGCTCGACCCAGCCGGGCGCCGGAAATATCTGCCTGATCTCCTGTTGCGCACTGGCGACCGGCCGGAGATCACTGTCGAACACGATCGCCCGCGTCGAGGTCGTGCCCTGGTCGATGGCAATGAGATGCGCTCCCACCACGCCCTCCTGGAGCATGATCCCGAAAAGCAGATGCCGGCTTTCGGACGAATCACGCTCAATCAAACAGATAGAACAGGACGACGATGCGAAGATGAAGAATAAGGTCATCCTACCCTAAGGTATCCGCTGACTCTCGCTCCGTGTCCCGGCCTGTTTCTGGTCCAACATGAACCTCGCAAGCGCATCGGCCTGAGCGGCGGACAGCCGCAATCCGAGTTTCGACCGGCGCCACAGGACATCGTCGGCGGTCTCGGCCCACTCGTGCCGCAGCAGATAGCGCACTTCCGCCGCGGTCAGATCAGCCCCGAACTCGGGCCCGAGCGCCGCGCGGTCGCGCGCGTCGCCGAGCACGCGCTCGATGCGGGTGCCGTAGGCGGCGAACAGCCGGCGCGCATGGTCCGATTGCAGGAACGGCCAACGCCGCTGCGTGGCGGCGACGCAGGCATCGAAATCGTCGTGACCGAAATCGCCGCCCGGCAGGGCCGACCTGCGCGTCCAGGGCGGTCCCATGCGGACAAACGGCGCGAGCTCTTTCAGCGCCGCTTCCGCCAGCCGGCGATAGGTCGTGATCTTGCCGCCCAGCACGGTCAGCAGCGGCGCAGCGCCGGAGGGGCGGTCGAGCAGCAGGACGTAGTCGCGCGTCACGTCCTCGGCCTTTTGCATCCCATCGTCGTGCAGCGAGCGGACGCCTGCGAAGGCCCAGACCACCTCGTCGGGTCCGACGGGCTGCCGCAGGTAGTCGTTCACGGCCCGGCACAGATAACGGATCTCGTCCGCGCTGGGCGCGACCGCGGACAGATCGCCCGCGAAGTCCTGGTCCGTGGTGCCGACCAGCGTGAAGTCGCGCTCGAACGGCAGCGCGAACACGATCCTACCATCGTCCCCCTGGAACAGATAGCCACGATCGTGATCGAACAATTTTCTGAACACGATGTGGCTGCCCTTCACGAGGCGCACCGGCGCGGCCGCCCCGCTGCGCAGGACGGCGTCCGCGACCTGCGGCACCCATGGCCCCGCCGCATCGACGAGCGCGCGCGCAGTGACGGCCTCGCGCCCGCGGCGGCCATGGAGCACGAGCTGCCAGAGCTCGCTGCGCTCGGCGCGCACGCAACGTGTTCGGGTGCGGATGCTCGCCCCGCGCTCGGCGGCGTCGAGCGCATTGAGCACGACCAGCCGGGAATCATCGACGCGGCAGTCCGAATATTCGAAGCCGAGCACGTGGCGACGCTTGAGCGGAACGCCGCACGGATGATGGCTGAGATCGAGCGATTCCGATCTGGGCAGAATCCTGCGCGGCGCCAGATGATCGTAGAGGAAGAGGCCGAGCCGGATCAGCCAGGCCGGCCGCCGCCCCTCGACCGGCAGGACGAAGCGCATGGGGCGGACGAGATGCGGCGCGATCCGCACCAGCACCTCGCGCTCGGCGAGCGCCTCGCGGACGAGCCGGAGCGCCCCGTGCTCGAGATAACGCAGGCCGCCGTGAACGAGCTTGGTCGACGCCGAGGACGTGCCGGAGGCGAGATCGCCCTGTTCGACGAGCAGGACCCGGAGACCTCGCCCGGCCGCATCCCGGGCGATCCCCACCCCGTTGATGCCGCCGCCGATGACCGCGAGATCGAAATCGGCCATACGCCCTCCGCGATTCCCGCGGTCAGCATGAACGGCTGGCGACAGCGGCTCAAGCCGTTCGCGATGCCCTTGCGGGTTGACGGAGCGCAGGATTGACGCCGCCGACGGCAGCGCTTCTGATGCCTGCGGGCCAGCAAGGGAGACGCGGACGTGGACTATCGGGATCGTCACGTGATCGTCACCGGAGGGACGGGCGCGCTCGGCACGGCCGTTGTCGCCGCGCTGCTCGCGGCGGGGGCCTCCTGCCGCGTCCCCTACGTGAACGAGGCCGAGGCGCAACGCTTCGCCCATCGCGATCATGCGCGGCTCGAGTTGGTCTCGCCCGGCGACCTCACCGACGAAGCCGCGGTCGCGCGGCTTTACGCAGGTCTCCCCACCCTGTGGGCTTCGATCCATCTCGCCGGCGGCTTTGCATTCGGGCCGATCACCAAGACCGCGAAGGCGGATGCCATGCGGCAGGTGGAGATGAATTTCCTGACATCCTTTCTCTGTTGCCGAGCCGCGGTCGGCGCGATGGGCGGGAACGGAGGCCGGATCGTCAACGTCGCCGCCCGCCCGGCGCTCGAACCGCGGACGGGTGCGAACATGACGGCCTACACGGCGAGCAAGGCTGCGGTTGCGGCGCTCACGGTTTCGCTGGCGGAAGAGGTGGCCAAGGACGGCATCCTGGTCAATGCCGTCGCCCCTTCGATCATGGACACGCCGTCCAACCGGGCTGAAATGCCGAAGGCGGATTTCGATGCCTGGCCGAAGGTCGAGGAAGTCGCCGCCACGATCCTGTTCCTCGCCTCGCCGGACAACAAGGTCACGCGCGGCGCGATCGTGCCGGTCTACGGGAGATCGTGAACGCTCATTAGGTTAGAGCGCGATCTTGCGCAAAACCGGTGTCCACCTTTGCGGATCGCGCTCGGCGCATGATCCGCCGAAGTGTCAGCGGTTCGCCGACAAGATCATGCGCCAGCTTATTAGGTTAGAACGCGATCAGGCGGGCTGCGAGCGCCGCGCCTCGCTTGCCATCGCATAAAGACCCTTGTTCTGCTCGCGCAGCACGTTCTTCTGCACCTTTCCCATGCTGTTGCGCGGCAGGTCGTCCGCGAACAGCACGCGCTTCGGCAGCTTGAACTTGGCGACCCGCCCGTTGAGTGCGTCGATGACCGCACTCTCGGTGACGCTAGCCCCCTTCTGGCAGACCACCACGGCCGTCACCGCCTCGCCGAAGTCCGGATGCGGGCAGCCGATCACCGCCGATTCGACGACACCCGGCAGCGAGTCGATCTCGGTCTCGATCTCCTTCGGATAGACGTTGAAGCCGCCGGTGATGATGAGGTCCTTGGCGCGCCCAACGATGTGCACATAGCCGCGTTCATCGATCTTGCCGATGTCGCCGGTGATGAAGAAACCGTCCGGCCGGAATTCGGCCTTGGTCTTCTCCGGCATGCGCCAATATCCGGCGCAGACATTCGGCCCCTTCACCTCGATGATTCCGTTCTCGCCTTGCGGCAAGACACGGCCCGTGTCGGCGTCGGCGATCCGCAGCTCGACGTCGGGCAGCGGGAAGCCGACCGTTCCGGCGATGCGGTCGCCGTCGTAGGGATTCGAGGTATTCATTCCGGTCTCGGTCAGACCGTAGCGCTCGAGGATGGCATGCCCGGTCCGCGCCTTGAATTCGCGGTGCGTCTCGGCAAGCAGCGGCGCCGATCCCGACGTGAACAGCCGCATGTGGGCGCAAAGTGCCCGATCGAGCGCCGGACGCTGCAGCAGCCGCGTGTAGAAGGTCGGCACCCCCATCAACGAGGTTGCCTTCGGCAACAGGCGCAGGATCTCGTCGGCGTCGAACTTCGGCAGGAAGATCATCGAGCCGCCGGCGAGCAGCAGCGTGTTGGCCGCCACGAACAGGCCGTGCGTGTGATAGATCGGCAGCGCGTGCAGCAGCACGTCGTCGCCGGTGAAGCGCCAGTAGTCGACGAGCGTGAGCGCGTTCGACGACAGGTTGCGGTGCGTCAGCATCGCGCCTTTCGAGCGGCCGGTAGTGCCTGACGTGTAGAGAATCGCCGCGAGATCGTCGTTCTCGCGCGGCACGTCGGCGAAATCGGCGGGCGCCGTTGCGGCCGCCTGCGTCAGCGATCCCTCCCCGTTCGCGCCGAGCGTCTCGACGGCCGGTGAGCCGTAGTGGTTCGCGACGGCGGCGATGCCGTCGCGTTTCGCCGGATCGCAGACGATCAGCGCCGGCTCGGCGTCGGCGATGAAATAGTCGAGCTCGGACAGCGTGTAGGCCGTGTTGAGCGGGAGATAGACCGCACCGGCCCGCAGCACCGCCAGATAAAGCACGAGATTTTCCGGCGACTTCTCCACCTGCACGGCCACCCGGTCGCCCGGCGAGACGCCTCGCAGCACCAGGATGTTGGCGACCTGCCCCGAGCGGGCGAGGAGCTCCCCGTAGGTGATGCGGCCGCCGTCCGCCATCTCGAGAAATGTCTTTTGCGCCGAGGGGATGCGGCTGCGAATCAGATCGAAAAGATTACCGCTCATGGGCTGACCGGGCTCCAAAATCGGGTCAAATCGGAACGTGCGTTAGCTGGCGGCCGGCACGAGATCGCGCGGGGCGCGGGCGAGCCTCTTCACCGCGTTCGCCGCGACCACGGTCCGGTTCTCCGCATAGGCCTCGTGGTTCTTTTCGATGTCGTCGAGGTCGTAGAGATAATTGACCATCAGCCCATACGACTGCTGCAAACCGCGCTCCGACAAGTCGGCGGGCCAGTTCAGCCGTTCGAGCCGGGCGCCGTTGCCGAGATGGAAACGCGCGACAGGATCGACCGGCGTCCCGGTGCGGGTGCGCGCCGTGAGGAAATACGTGGCGGCGGCGTGCAGCATCGGTTCGCGCAGCCGCTCGAGCGCCTCCTCGTCGCGGTACCAGCCCTCCGTGTCGAGCGCCGCGAGCTGCTGGATGTCGTCGGCGCTCAGGGCGGCCGGGCTTTCGGCCTTGCGTTCGCGCGCCAGCCAATGCGCGAAGGCCGGCACCGGCGAGAGCGTGACGAAGGTCGAGAGCCGCGGGAACTCGCGCGAAATCTCGGCCACGACCTGCTTGATGAGGAAATGGCCAAACGAGACGCCGGCGAGGCCGCGCTGGCAGTTCGAGATCGAGTAGAAGGTCGCGACGGTTGCCCGGTCGGGATCGACCGTCGGGCGGTCCTTGCCGAGGATCGGCGCGATGGCGTCCGGCACCTCGGTCGACAGCGCGACCTCGACGAAGATCAGCGGCTCGTCGACCAGCGCCGGATGGAAGAAGGCGTAGCAGCGCCGGTCCGGCGGGTCGATGCGGCGGCGGAGATCCTCCCAGTCGCGGATCTGGTGCACCGCCTCGTAGCGAATGATCTTCTCGAGCACGATCGCCGGGGTCGACCAGCCGATCCGGCGCAGCACCAGGAACCCGCGGTTGAACCACGACGAGAAGAGGTGGATGAAATCGGCGTCGACGGCCGCGAGGTCGTCACGGTGCACCATGGCGTCCATCAACTGCTCGCGCATGGCGACGAGCGCCGCGGTTCCCCCGGGGGCCAGGTTGAGCCGGCGGAACAGCTCCTGCCGCCGGGGCTCGGCCGCCACGTGGAGGTCGGCGGCGTTCTCGTCCGAGGGGGACTGCCGCCAGGCTTCGACCGCCCGGTCGATGCGGGTCCGGTCGGGGCCGAAACGGGTGGCCAGAGCCTCGAAAAAGGCGATGCGCGGTCCTGTCGTAAGATCGCTGTAACGGGTGATGATCTCGCGCGCGAGCGCCACCCCGGAGGCCTCGCCGCGGCCCGACAGGAGCTCCTCGCACAGCTCGATGAGCGTTTCCGACCGCTCGGCGGCAAGGCCGCGCCGGTCGCGCGCCCGGTCGAGCAGCGCCCGCCCCCTCTCGGTGATGGTCTGCAGCAGTTCGCCGAAAAACGTGGCGTTCATGTCAGCGCAATCGCCTCACCTAGCGGCGCCCATCAGGGTGTCCGGCAACCACGTAGCGATCTCGGGGACAAAGCACAAGATCACGATCTGCAGCATCATGCATAGCACGTATGGGATGGTTCCGAGCATGACTTTCGTGACCGGCACGTCCGGCGCGATCGCATTGACGATGTAGATGTTCAGCCCGACCGGCGGGTGGATGAGGCCGATCTCCATGTTGATGGTGATGACGACGCCGAACCAGATCGGATCGAACCCGGCGGTGGTGATGATCGGCAGCAGGATCGGCGCCGTCATCAGGATGATGGCGGCCGGCGGGATGAAGAAGCCGCACACCAGCAGGAAGATGTTGATGAGGAACATCAACACCCACTTGTTGACGTGCATCTCGGCGATCGCCTGCGCCAGCGTCTGGGTCAGATACATCGAGGTGAGGACGTAGCCGAACAGCACCGCGGCGGCGATGATCATGAGGATCATGACGGATTCGCGCGTCGTGTCGCGCAGGATCCGGCCCCATTCGCTGGGGCTCCACATCCGATAGATGATGACCGCCATCACGACGCACAGCGCCGCGCCGACCCCCGCCGCTTCGGACGGGGTCGCGACCCCGCCGTAGAGCACGTACATCACGCCGGCAATGATGGCGAGGAACGGCGCGATTTTCGGGATCGACTCGAATTTCTGTTTCCAGTTGTAGCGGAAGTCCGGCGCATGGGCGCGGAAACCGCTCTTCCAGATGGCGAAGAGCGTCCACAGGATGAACAGCCCGGTCAGCATCACGCCCGGCACCACGCCGGCCAGGAACAGGCGGCCAATCGAGGTCTCGGTGGCGATGCCGTAGAGAATGAGGGTGATGGAGGGCGGGATGAGGATGCCGAGCGTTCCGCCCGCGCAGATCGAGCCGGTCGCGACGTCGTCCGGATAGCCGCGCCGGCGCATCTCCGGAATGCCCATCTTGCCGATCGCCGCGCAGCAGGCCGGCGAAGAGCCGGTCAGCGCGGCAAAGATGGCGCAGGCGCCGAGATTGGAAATGACGAGGCCGCCCGGAAGGCGGTAGAGCCAGCGATCGAGCGCCTCGTAGAGATCCTTGCCGGCCGGCGAGGAGCCGATCGCGGCGCCCATCATGACGAACATCGGAATCGAAACGAGCGTGAAGTCGTTCAGGCCGGCATAGAACGTCTCCGCCGCGGCATGAAGGCCGTCGAAGCCCTGGAACACGACGAGGAAAACGAGCGAGATCGCCCCGAGCCCGAATGCCACCGGTGCGCCCGACAGGAGCACGAGAAGCGTGACGACGAGAACGATGACGCCCTGTGTCGCCGGGCTCATGCGACATCCTCCTGCCGCGGCTTCATGCCGAACGGCGGTTCACGTCCGCTGACGAGACAAATGAGGTCGACGATGCATTGCAGGCTGAGAACGCCGAGCCCCACGGGCATCGACCCGTAGGGGATCCACAGCCGCGCGCGCCACATCGTGTCGGACACCCACCTGTTGTCCCACGCCTCCTTCCAGAACAGGAACGTGAGGATGGTCATGGAAAGCGCGAAGAAGAGGGTCATCAGCCCGGAAGCGAGCGCGAGCCGGAAGCGCGCAGGCCCGCGAACGTAATGGGGCAGGACGTCCACGTTGACGTGCCCGCGCGTCATCAAGACGTAGGGGCTGCCGATGAAGGTCGCGGCGATCAGGCTGTAGGTGACGAAATCGGTTTGCCAGATCGTTGTTTCGTTGAGGACGTAACGGACGAAGACCATCTGGCAGACGACGGCCACGCCGGCGGCGATGAGCGCGCCGGCGAAGATGCCGCACAGTTGTGAGATGAGCCTGACGGCGGAAATGAAGCGATCCATCCGGAAACACTCGCGTCGAGCATCACGCACGTTCGCCCGGCGAGACGCCGACGGGCGAACGCCGCGATGGAGCGGATCATTTGACCGCGAGCGCTTCGTCGATCAGCTTCTTGCCGTCGGGAACCTCCTTGGCGAAGTCCGCGTAGGAGCTCTTGCGAGCGACCGCGATCCACGCGTCGTATTCGGCGGGGGTCATCGTCACGACCTCGACGTTGTTCTTCTTGAACGCGTCGGTCATTTTCTCATCGAGCCCCGGCGCCTCCTTGGCGAAGTATTCCTCGGACTTCTTGCCGGCCTTGAGGAGCGCATCCTGCTGCGGCTTGGTCAGCCGGTCGAAGCTCCGCTTCGACATCAGCACCGGCTCGTACATGAACCAGAGCGCATTGTTGCCCGGCGCCGTGATGCACTTCACCTGCTCGTAGAGGCGGAACGAGACGAAGCTGCCGGTGCTGGTGTCGGTCGCATCGGCAACGCCGGTCTGCAGGGCGTTGTAGACTTCGTTGCTCGGAATGCTGACGATCGACGCGCCCGCCGCCTGCCACATGTCGGCGAATGTCGGACCGGCCGAACGGATCTTCAGGCCCTTGATGTCGTCCGGCATGCGGATGCAGCTCTTCTTCGAGGCGACCGCGCCAGCGAGCCAGGCATCGGCCAGCACCTTGACGCCGGCCTGCTCGATCTTCGCCTTGATGTCCTTCATGAACGGCGAATCGTTGAGGCGCTTCGCCCGCTCGTGATTGCGCACGAGCCCCGGCATCAGGGTCGCGCCGAACGCCCGCACCTTGCCGCTCGCGTAATCGAGCGGGAAGGACGAGATATCGAGCCGGCCGTTGACCATCGCGTTCCACTGTTCGTTCGGCTTGAACAGCGAGGCGCCGGGATAGACCTGGACATCAAGACCCACATTGGCGGCTTTCGCCTCGCGCGCGACGATCTGCACCATCTCGTCACGCGCATCGCCTCGACCACCGGGGAACTGGTGGGAGGCCTTCAGAACGGTCTGGGCACCCGCGGTACTCGACAGCGCGACCGCGAGCGCGGCTCCCGTCAAAAAAGCTGCGGTATTCCTCATGCATTCCTCCCTAATCGTATTTTTAGCCTCACCCGGCCGCATGGAACGGCACAACGTTGCCGTTGTCAAAGTGCCAGATCGGCGCGTCGTCGACCCCTCGGATATGGGCACACCCCAAAGGGGACGAATATTCCTCAGCCCCTCGGCCGGCGGCTTCCGGAAGGCACGGCGGTCGGGTCATCCCGGAGAAAGCGGCGGCCCGGCAGGGATGCAGGCCAGGGGGTAGTGCTCGCGCGCCGGCTCGTGTAGCAAGCGCGCTCGAAGCTAACCTTGACGGCGAAGCCTCATGAGAGCACCGGGTTCGAACGCTAGCGACTCGCTCGGACGTGCCCTCACCTGCATCGGGCTGCTTTGGCTCGCCGGCATCGGCCTGCGGCTGACGATCCTGGCGGTCCCGCCGGTCATTCCGCTCATTCATGACGACCTGAACATGTCGGCCACGCAGATCGGCATTCTGACCGGCCTGCCCTCGGTTCTGTTCGCGTTCGCGGCTATTCCCGGATCGCTACTGATCGCCCGCTTCGGCGCGCTGCTCACCCTGATGGTTGGCCTGCTGGCAACGGCCGCTGGATCCGCCCTGCGGGGCGCGGCGCCGGACGTCATCCTGCTTTATGCCGCGACCATCCTCACCGGCTTCGGGGTGGCGGTGATGCAGCCGTCGCTGCCGCCGCTGGTGCGCGCCTGGCTGCCGCAACGTATCGGCTTCGGCACGGCCGTCTACACCAACGGGCTGTTGGTCGGCGAAATCCTGCCGGTGGCATTGACCCTTCCGGTCATCCTGCCGTTCCTGGGCGGCAGTTGGCGCCTCGGATTCGTCGCCTGGGCGGTTCCGGTCGTCGTCATCGCAATTCTCGTAGTCACGCTGGCGCCGCGCTCGGCCGAGGCCAACGGCGCACCCGCGGCCGCGCGCCGCTGGTGGCCGGACTGGAGCAGCGGGCTCATCTGGCGGCTGGGGCTGATGCTCGGCAGCGTGAACGCGACCTATTTCGCCACCAACGCTTTCCTGCCGGATTATCTGCACCACCTCGGCCACACCGATCTGATCAGCCCGGCGCTGACCGCGCTCAATGTCGGCCAACTCCCGGCTTCCTTTCTGCTGCTCGCCGTTGCTGGACGGCTCGAGCGGCACGCATGGCCCTACGTCGTCTGCGGGCTGCTCTCGCTCGCGGCGCTACTCGGAATCATGTTCGGGTCGGGCGCCGTGATCATCGCCGCGTCCGCCCTGATCGGCTTTTCCTGCGCCGCAACGCTCGTGCTCATGCTGGCGCTTCCGCCGCTCCTCGGCGCGCCCGAGGACGTGCACCGCATCTCGGCCGCCATGTTCACGATCAGCTACACCTGCGCGGTGATCGTCCCGGTCATCAGCGGCTTCCTGTGGGACTCGACCGGAGTACCGGCCGCCGCCTTCGTGCCGATTGCGGCGTCCACCTTCCTGCTGATCGGTTTTGCCGGCACGATTGGATTCCGGGCGCACGGCGAGAGCGCCGAGGACGGCCACCCACCATCGGGTCAGAAGCCGTAGAGCGTACGCGGGTTGTCGACCAGGACACACCGGCGCATCGCCTCGTCCGGAATCCAATCGAGCAGGCAATCGAGCGTGTCGGTCGAATTCGGCATCGGTCCGTGCAGGTTCACGTGCGGCCAGTCGCTGCCCCACACCAGCCGGTCGGCGCGCGCCGCGACGAGCGCCTGCGCCAGCGGCATGACGTTGCGCCACGGCGGCGGGTCGTCGGAAATGCGGTAGCCGCCCGAGAGCTTGGCCCAGCATCGGCCACCGCGCACGAGATCGCAGAGGGCGCGGAAGTCGGGATGCTCCGCGCCGCGCGCGGCCGAGACACTGGCGAAATGCGCAATGACAAGATCGACCGCGAGATCGCGCAGCACCGGCAGCGCCGGCGCGAGGATCGGCGCGTCATCGCTCCGCACGACGTGGAACTCGACGTGCCAGCGCAGCGGGGCCAGCCGCTGGGAAAGCCGGACGATGTCCGCGAAGGACGGCCCGCCCGGTCCGACCGCGAAGCGCACCCCGCGCGCGCCCGCGTCGTGCAGGCGCGCAAGTTCCGCATCCGGGATATCGAACGGGACGGCGACGACCGCGCGCGCCGGCCGGCCGAGCGCGGCAATCGCGTCGAGCTGGCGCCGGTTGTCCGTCCCGTAATGGCTCGGCTGGACGACCACCAG
>CAYVBN010000619.1:0-3103 GCA_964449645.1 uncultured Hyphomicrobiales bacterium | reverse complement strand
TCACGATCGCGACGGTGATCGTCCGCGCTTTTCGCGCTCGCGCGACGAGCGCCAGCGCGAGGATCGCCCGAAATTCGATCGTCCGCGCTTTGACAAGCCCCGCTATGACAGGCCGCGCGATGAGCGGGGCGGCGAAGAACGTCCCCGATTTTCGCGGCCGCGCGAGGAGCGCCCATTTCGCGAGAGGCCGAGGTTCGACGGTTCCCGCGAAGACCGTCCAAGGTTCGATCGTTCGCGCGAGGATCGTCCGAAGTTCGACCGGCCTCGCCGCGACAGCGATGCTGCTCCCGGACGAAACGAAGGCCGCCGCGAATGGCAGGAGCATCCGCGCAGCGACCGGCGTTCTGCCGAGCGCTTTGCCGACCGTCCCCGCCGCGACAATGAGGACGACAGTAAGATCTTCGCCAGGCGCCCGGCGTTCGGCGGCCGTGGCGCCTACCGCGAACGCAGCGCCGACGCCGACCGGCGGCCGCCGCGGCCCGAGCCGAAGCCGAAGAAGACCGGCGAGCGCATCGCCAAGGTCGTGGCGCGGGCGGGGCTCGCTTCACGCCGCGACGCCGAGGAGTGGATCACGCAGGGCCGTGTCACCGTCAACGGCCGCGTGATCAATTCGCCCGCGCTCGACGTCACCGCGAACGATGTCGTGGCGATCGACGGCAAGCAATTGCCGCCGCGCGAGCGCACAAGGCTGTTTCTCTATCACAAGCCGCGCGGGCTGATGACGACGCATGCCGATCCCGAAGGACGGCCCACGGTGTTCGACAATCTGCCGGAGGGATTGCCGCGCCTGATCAGCATCGGCCGGCTCGATTTCAACACCGAGGGATTGTTGCTGCTGACCAATGATGGCGGCCTGGCACGCGCGCTCGAACTGCCGGAAACCGGCTGGCTGCGCCGCTACCGCGTCCGCGCCCACGGCGAGATCACGCAGGCCCAGCTCGACGAGCTGAAGAGCGGCATCGAGGTCGATGGCGTCAAATACGGCCCGATCGATGCGACGCTGGAGCGCGACCAGGGCGCCAATGTCTGGCTGGTGTTTGCGATCCGCGAAGGCAAGAACCGCGAAGTGCGCAATGTGATGGCGCATCTCGGCCTCGAGGTGAACCGCCTGATCCGGGTGTCCTACGGGCCGTTCCAGCTCGGCGAACTCGCCGAAGGCGAGGTCGACGAGGTCAGGACGCGGGTGTTGCGCGAGCAGCTCGGCGAAAAGGTTGCGGCCCTTGCCGGCGCTGATTTCAACATGCCTTCGCAGCGCGAGTCTCGCGAAAAAGACGACGCACCACGCGGCAACAAGCCGTTCAAGCCGACCGGCAAGAGCGCGCTGATCGCAGACCGCAAGGGCCGCCGCGTGCTGGTGCAACGTTCCGGCAGCGAGGAGGCGCGCATCCGCAACGAAGAGGAGGCCAGCGGTTATGGCCCGCCGCGCCGCCCCAAGCGCGGCTATCACGGCAAACGCGACCTGAAGCCGCGGGATGAGTAGGCTGGCTCAATGAGCTTCGCATTTCTTCCACTTACGGTGTTTGCGCGCGTGCTCTCTCCGTTCCCTCTCCCCTTGCGGGGGAGGACCGGGGTGGGGGGTATCCCACGAGAGGTCTTGGGGTGTGGCACCCCCACCTCCGACCCCTCAGAGCGAGCTTTGCTCGTCCCGACCCCACAAGGGGGAGGGGAACGCATCGGTGTATTTTGATGCGCGTGGTCGCCGGACGATTGAAGGGCCGCAGCCTGGCGTCGCCGTCATCGCGTAACATCCGCCCGACCGCGGACCGCCTGCGCGAATCCGTCTTCAACATCCTGACCCACGCCTATGACGATCCGATTCGGGAGGCGCGGGTGCTCGATCTGTTTGCCGGCACCGGTGCGCTTGGCATCGAGGCGGTGTCGCGCGGCGCGAAATTCGCGCTGTTCGTCGACGATGGTGCGGAGGCTCGCGCGCTGCTGCGCAACAATGTCGAGGCGCTCGGGCTCGGCGGCATCACCAAGATTTTCCGCCGCGATGCCACAAATCTCGGCCCCGCGCATCCGGTCGAGCCGTTCTCGCTGGTGTTCCTCGATCCGCCCTATGGCAAGGGTCTTGGGGAAAGGGCGCTGGCCTCGTTGCGCGAAGGCGGTTGGCTGGCGCCCGGCGCGTTGCTGGTGGTCGAAGAGGCCAAGGCTGCCGGGTTTGCGGCGCCCGCAGGTTTCGAGGAGCTGGAGCGGCGCGCCTATGACGATACCGAGTTTGTGTTTTTAAAATTGTTGGGTCCGTAGCGATCGGTATCGTCATTCCGGACGACGCAAAGCGGCGATCCGGAATCTCGAGATTCCGGGTCTGGTCCTTCGGACCATCCCGGAATGACGGCGGAGATCGACGAATTCGCTCTACCTTCTTCCGAACAGCTTCTCGATATCGGAGAGCTTCAGTTCGACATAGGTCGGGCGGCCGTGATTGCACTGGCCGGAATTCGGCGTCTCTTCCATCTCGCGGAGCAGCGCATTCATTTCCTCCGGCTTGAGCCTTCGGCCGGCGCGCACCGAGCCGTGGCAGGCCATGGTGGCCGCGACATGCATCAGCCGGCGCTCCAGCGGCAATGCCTCGTCCCATTCCGCCATGTGCTCGGCGAGATCGCGCAGCAGCGAAGCGGCATCGGCCTTGCCGAGCAGCGACGGTGTCTCGCGCACCGCGATCGCGCCGGGGCCGAAGGATTCCACCGCAAGTCCGAACGAGGCCAGTTCCTCGGCGCGGTCGACCAGCTTTTCCACCGTGGCCTCGTCGAGTTCGACGATCTCCGGAATCAGAAGGATCTGCCGCTGCACGCCGTTTTCCGCCAGCGACGCCTTGAGCTTCTCATAGACGATGCGCTCATGCGCCGCGTGCTGGTCTACCACGATGAGGCCGTCGCGGGTCTGCGACACGATGTAGGTCTCGTGGATCTGCGTGCGTGCAGCGCCGAGCGGACGATCGAGCAGGTCGATCGGCGGTGGGCTCTCGAAACGCACGTCGGCCGTCGGCGTGCCGACATCGAACGTCGCCTGTCCGGGTTCGGCGAACGCGGCTGCGGCCGCAGCCCCGAAGGCCGGCCGCGAGATTCCCTGAGGACTGGCCGGCGAGCGCTGCCAGTCCCAG
>CAYVBN010000618.1:0-5497 GCA_964449645.1 uncultured Hyphomicrobiales bacterium | reverse complement strand
CTTGAGGTGCATGCGGGCCAGGCAGCCCACGACCTCCAGATGGCTCAGCTCTTCGGTGCCGATATCCATCAACAGGTCCTTGCGGTCCGGGTCCTCGCAGTTGAGTCCCTGGATCGAGTACTGCATGGCGGCGGCGAGTTCGCCGTTGGCGCCGCCGAATTGCTCGAGCAGCATGTTGCCGAAGCGGGGGTCCGGCTCGTCGACTCGAACCGTGTACATGAGTTTCTTGACGTGGTGATACATGGGGGCCTCGCGCGGTGGGAGTTGAAGAAGAAACCCGGCGCGGGAAAGACTGTTCCTCATCTTCGATACGTTCTTCGGTTCGGGACGTACGAGCCGCGCGCGAGGGTATTGCGGTCGGTCGTCGACGCCGACTGGCGGCGCGCGCGGTCGCGCCGAAGCCCATTATTGACGGTCACAATTGACGATCACGACGTGAGTGCGACCTTTGGCGGCAGCGGAAACAGTGTGACGAATTTTTCCGCCAGCGCCCGATCGCCCTCGATCGACAGCATGCCGGCGGCCATGAGCGCGTCGAGCGACTGTCCACCATAGACTGCGGCAGCGATGCCGGTCGTCGGCCCCGTGAACACCACATTCGCCTGATCGACTGCTCCGCGCGCTACCTCGATGCGCCCGTCGGCGATGCGGACGACGAAGCTCTCTGCGCCGATGCGAAATCCGATCCGGGCGTCGAGACCCTCGGCGCGCGCCGGATCGAACATCGTGCGGAAGGAGAGAAGCAGCGAGACGGAGCTGAGCGGCAGGCTCGGGTCATGCGACGGCGAGCGCGCGGCCCAGCGTCCCAACGTCTGAAAGATCGGTTCGCTCTCGTAGCCCCAGGGCGTGAGCTCATAGACCTGCACCGAGGCTGGAGGAGGGAGCTTGCGGCGCACGAGCACGCCGGCTGCCTCGAGCCCTTCCAGGCGCTGCGTCAGCACGTTGGCGCTGATGCCCGGGAGGCTCGCCCGCAGGTCGCTGAAGCGTTTTGGGCCGAGCAGGAGTTCGCGCATGACGAGAAGAGCCCAGCGCTCCCCCACGAGGTCGAGCGCATGGGCCGCTCCGCAGGCATCCTCGTAATGGCGCCGGGACGATTCTTCGGGCTTCATAGTTATATTTTCATACTTCGTAGTTGCTTTATATAACGTAAACGGCTATGAGGGTCAAATCACGCAGAGAAGGAGACGCTCATGTCCAAGACCTCCACCCCGAGCCCCAAGCTGATTTTCGTGAACCTGCCGGTCGCCGATCTCGCCCGGTCGACGGCCTTTTACGAGGCGGTCGGCGCGGTGAAGAACGAGATGTTCTGCGACGGCACGGCGTCCTGCATGGTCTTCTCGGAGACGATCCATGCGATGCTCCTGACCCACGACAAGTTCCGGCAGTTCACCCCGAAGAAGATCGCCGACGCACGCGAGACCAGCGAGGTGCTGATCTGCCTTTCGGCCGAGAACCGCGAGGCGGTCGACCGGATGGTCGAGACGGCCGGTCGCTCGGGCGGCAAGACCGATCCCTCGCCCAGGCAGGACTATGGCTTCATGTACGGCCGCAGCTTCGAGGACCCGGACGGCCACATCTGGGAGGTCGTCTGGATGGACGTCGCCGCCGCCACGGCTGCGCGCACCGAAAAAGCCCCGGCCTGAAGCACGCCAAAGCGAACAGAGAGGAGACGAGGTCATGAGTTACGTCGACGGATTCGTCATCCCGGTGCCCACGGGCAAGAAGGAGGCGTTTCGCAAGCTCGCTGCCGATATGGCGCCGCTGTTCCTCAAGCACGGCGCCACCCGCGTCGTCGAGTGCTGGGGTGATGACGTGCCGGATGGAAAGGTCACCGACTTCAAGGGCGCGGTGAAAGCCGAGGCCGGCGAGAACGTGGTGTTCTCCTGGATCATCTGGCCGTCGAAGGCGGTGCGCGACGCCGCCCACAAGAAGGTCATGCAGGATCCGGGCATGCAGCCCGGCTCCGACATGCCATTCGATGGCAAACGCATGATCTTCGGCGGGTTCGAAGTGATCGTCGATACCGACCCGGCGGCGGGAAAATGACCATGTCCAAGATCACCACCTGTCTCTGGTTCGATGGCAAGGCCGAGGAAGCGGCGCAGTTCTACGTGTCGCTGCTTCCCGATTCACACATCGACAGGATCGTGCCCTATAGCGTGCCGATGCAGGGCTTCTCGCCTGGGGATGTGATGGTCATCGAGTTCACGCTTGCCGGGCAGAGCTATCTGGCGCTCAACGGCGGCCCGCACTTCCAGTTCAGCCCGGCCATCTCGCTCATCATCAATTGCGCCGACCAGGCGGAAGTCGACCGGCTGTGGGAGGCGCTGTCGCACGACAAGTCGGCCGAGCAGTGCGGCTGGGTGAAAGATCGCTACGGCATCTCGTGGCAGATCGTGCCGACGGCGCTGCCCGAGATGATAAAGGACAAGGATCAGGCGAAAGTCCGCCGGGTCACCGAGGCCATGCTGAAGATGAAGAAGATCGACATCGACGGCCTGCGCCGGGCGTATCGGGGCGAGAAGGCGGCGTAAGCCGGATGCCCGATGATGCCGATCGGGACCTTCACCTCTTCCCATTGGGGAGAAATCGGCGAGGGTTGCAAAGCCGGGTGAGCTTGGGTCCCGGATCAGCAGCGCGGTACTTCGGACCGCGCTGCGTCCGGGACGCGAGCTTCTATTTGAGGCACAGCCTCGTTCCCCGGGCGCACCGCAGCGTACGCACATAAGTCTGCGCAATCTGCAGTCTGCGCAATCTGCCTAAACTTGACTGCGCGCTGCGGTGCTGATCCGGGTCCAAATGCAACGCCGCAGTGTGCGCCTTCAATGCATTAGAATAAGAGGTTCAAGTTGCGCGCACAGGAAAGCGGGCTCAGAGGCGATCGTCGTCCAATGGTATCCTAAATCCAACAAGAGGGAGTAACACCATGCCCACCTCTCCGAAATCCTTTGTCTGGTACGAGCTGATGACCACCGATATTGCCGCAGCCGATGCGTTCTATCGATCGGTGATCGGCTGGAGCGCGCGCGACTGGGACGAGCCCGGCATGCAGTACAAGATCATGAGCATGGGCGAACGGCCGGCCGCCGGCCTGATGTCGATGCCGGAAGACTACAGCAAGGCGGGCGGGCGGCCGTGCTGGGTCGGCTATATCGGGGTCGACGACGTCGATGCGGCGACGAACGACCTGAAAAAGGCCGGCGGCAAGGTCCACCGCGCGCCCGCCGACATTCCGAACGTCGGTCGTTTTTCCGTCGTAGCCGACCCGCAGGGCACGATGTTCATGCTGTTCAAGCCGGCATCGCCCGAGGCGGGCTCGCCGCCCGGAGGCGGCACGCCCGGTCATGTCGGTTGGCACGAGCTCTATGTGACTGACTGGAAGAAGGCGTTCGATTTCTACGCCGGACAGTTCGGCTGGACCAAGGATCAGGCGGTCGACATGGGGCCGATGGGCACGTATCAACTGTTCGCCGCCGGCGGACCGGCGATCGGCGGCATGATGGACAAGCCGCCAAGCGTCCCGTCGTCCGCGTGGCTCTTCTACTTCAACGTCGATGCCGCCGACGCCGCCGCCACGCGGGTGACCGAGGGCGGCGGCCGCGTGCTCAACGGGCCGATGCAGGTGCCGGGAGGGAGCTGGATCCTGCAATGCGTGGATCCGCAGGGCGCGATGTTCGCACTCGTTGCTCCCAAGCGCTGATCGCTCTCGCGCGACGTTGAAAGTCGCACGCGAACGGGCTATGCGCCTGGCGTCGCGCGAGCATGCGACGTCAGGAGACCACGTTGGCCGTCACGATCTACGGGATCAAGAACTGCGACACGATGAAGAAGGCCCGCGCGTGGCTCGACCGCCATGGCGTCGCCTATGCGTTCCACGACTACAAGACGGCGGGGCTCGAGCGGAAGCGGCTCGAGCAATGGTGCCGCACGCTCGGCTGGGAAGCTCTGCTCAACCGGTCCGGCACGACGTTTCGTAAGCTGCCCGATGCGGAGAAAGAGGCGCTCAACGCCACGAAGGCGATCGCCCTGATGCTGGCACAACCCACGATGATCCGTCGACCGGTGCTCGACCTCGACGGGCGTCTGCTCGTCGGGTTCAAGCCGGAACTCTACGAATCCGCGCTGAATGCGAAAGCCTCGCGCAGTTAAAGCATTGCGCAGGTGACGCGAGTTCCGTTGCGGGAACTCGCGGGCGCCATGCAGGGCGGCCGGTTCCGCCGACTTAAGACCACGACCATTCCCCGCTTTTGCCCCAGTGCGGCCTCGCGGCCAGTGTTTTCAGCGGTCACGGTTCGGGGACGGCAGTCTTGGCATCTCGCCCGGATGGCGCGCGTTCCGAACGGCCGACAATGAACGGATGCCTTCGGGCAATATCCGTCGCAAGGGGATTTGGAGGTCACGATGAGAGTCACTGTGTTGCTCGGTGGAGCCGTGCTCTGCGCCACCGCCTTGTCGGTCCAGGCTGCGGATTTGCCGCGGCGCATGGCCGCGCCGCCGCCCGCACCGGCGCCGGTCTACGTGCCGCCGCCGTTCAGCTGGACCGGGCTCTATATCGGCGGCCAGGTCGGCGGAGACTTCGGGCGGACGCATTGGAGTGATCCGTTCGGCGGCACGCGCGAACGCTCGTCACTCGACGGTTTCTCGGCCGGCGGGCAGATCGGATACAATTATCAATTTGGTGCTCTCGTCGCCGGTGTCGAAGGCGACTTCTCCTGGACCAACCTCCAGGGTAGCAAAGCGAGCATCGCCGGGACCAACCTCGACACGCGGCTCGACTGGACCTCGACCGTCACCGGCCGGCTCGGCTACGCGATCGACCGCGCTCTGATCTACGGCAAGGGCGGCGCCGCTTTCGCGCAGGAGAAGGACAAGCTCACCGATCCGTTCGGCGCGGTCTCGACGGGCGACCTCACGCGCACCGGCTGGACGGCCGGCGCCGGCATCGAATACGGGATCACCAACAACTGGTCGGCCAAGGTCGAATACGACTATCTCGGCTTCGGCTCACAGAACGTGAACCTCGGCAATCCGCCAGTCGGCACCACCGGCGTCGACCTCAACGTCCAGCAGGTCAAAGGCGGCGTGAACTATCATTTCTGAACGCTGCCCTTATCAAAGGCTATGAGGGGGAAGGAACGCACGTCACGCGCCGGCATGGGCGCGTGACGTGTGGTTGCTGATTCAATTGATCTTCACGTGCGCGGCCTTGATGACCGGGCTCCAGCGCGCGATCTCGTCGGCGATGCGTGCCTTGAATTCCTCGGGCGAATTGCCGATCGGCTCCATGATCTGGGCGGCGAGCTTGGCGCGGATCGCCGGCGTATGGATCGCCGCAACCACCTCTCCATGGAGCTTGTCGATGATCGGCTTGGGCAGTCCGGCCGGTGCGATCAGGCCCATCCAGGCGTCGGCCTCGACCTCGATGCCGGCTTCCGTCAGGGGCGGGATATCCCGCAGCACCCCCCCGCGCTTGGCCCGCGACCCCGCGCGAAACTTG
>CAYVBN010000617.1:0-10485 GCA_964449645.1 uncultured Hyphomicrobiales bacterium | reverse complement strand
ATGATCTTGAACTTGGTGCCGGCGAACTCGTTGAGCAGCCGGGCATAGCCCTCGGTCGGCGACGTCGGTCCGGTGCCGGCTTCCTGCACTTCGTGCTCGCGCGCATCCTGGATCGTCTTGATCTTGGGCGAGCCGGACACGATCGTCTCCAGCACTGCCGTCATGCGGCCGATATAGTTGAATTCCGCTGCCTTGTATTGGATGCCGTGGGTCTTGAAGGCGTCCTCGAGCATCACCGTCTGCGTGACGACGCCGAGTGCCGTGCCGTCCTTCGGGGCGACGTTGAAGACGTAGTTCGCGGCCCTGAGGCTACCCGCGCCGCCCATGTTCGATACGATGATGGTCGGATGCCCGGGAATATACTTGCCCATGAACTGCGCGAAGGTGCGCGCGTAATAATCGTAGCTGCCGCCGGGCGAGTAGCCGACGTAGATGGTGATCGTCTTGTTCTTGTAGAAATCCTCGACCGACTCGGCGGCCTGGGCGCGCGGTACGGCAAACCCGGTGAGCAGCGCGAGCGCGAAGGCGGCGGAGAAAAGACGAAAGGGAAACATCGTCGACCTCGAAAAGAGCATGCACAATCACGCGCTCCGCGAACCGAGCTTATGAGCAAGCCTGTAAAATGGTCACGGAACCACTTTCGAATACAGTAACAATATTTATTTGTGTGGCAACGTGATTGTCCCGTCTCTTCGCGTGAAGCGACGTCGAGCCGCAGGGACTGCCGATCGTGTCGGTCTCAGCCCTTTTTTTGTGCAGGATCGCGCTGCCGTTCGTCCATTCCGGTGATTTGCGCCAGCCCGGTTACTGTATCGATCTGCGGCCGCCAGCCGGCTTTCATCAGCTTGTCCGGCGATGCGACGAGCCGCCCTGCGAGGCGGTCCCAAAGATCGCGGCGGCGGACAAGCGCGAGCGCTGCGGCGAGGGCCACGGGAGGAACCGGGATGAGCCACGGCTTGCGGCCGCGTGCAGCGCGCAGCCCCGCGATCATTTCGGCGGGAGATGACGGGCGGGGATGAGCGACGATGAAGGTCTCGCCGATCGTCGCGGGGCCTTCGAGCGCGAAGCGAATGGCCGAGATCAGGTCATCGCGTGCGACGAGCGAGCGCGGATTGCGCAGTGCGCCGAACGGGAGCGGGCAGGGGAGATCGGCGAAGCGCATCAGTGCCGCCAGATTGCCCTTCACGCCCGCTCCGTAGACGAGAACGGGACGGAGGATCGTGAACGGCACGCCCGCCGACTTGATAATGGTTTCCGCGGCGAGCTTCGAGCGACCGTAAGCGTCCGTGGGCCGCGGGTCGTCATCCTCCGTCAAGGTCGTCTGCGCCGTGGGTCCGCTCTGGGCGCGGATGGAGGAGACAAACACGAAGCGTTTCACGTCAGTACGCGCTGCCGCAGCGGCGAGCGCGGCCGTCGCATGATGGTTGATCCGCTCGTAATCGGCTTCAGGAATTCCGGCCGTGTGGGCGATGCCGGCGAGATGCACGACGGCCTCGACGTCGGCGAGCAATGGCGACCAGTCGAACGAGATGGCGAGGTCCGGATGCGTCACCACCTCGAGGCCGTCCGCGAACGGCGGTTGTGGCCGGCGCCGGACGGCGGCCCTCACGTCGTAACCCCAGCCGGAGAGCGCGGTGACCAGCGCGCGGCCGACGAAGCCCGACGCGCCGGTGACCAGGATTCGGCTCACGCGCTGCCCCGCTTCAGGGTCACCAGGAGCCATGCGACGAGGCCCGCCCCGAGCAGCAATGCCAGCCCATCGACGGCAGGGGAGCGCGCCCACACACTCGCGAGCGCGAGCAGTACGAGGGCGACATTCACCGCGAAGACGCGGCCGACGACCGCCGGCACCGTCAGCCCGCGCTCGGTGGCGATTTGGTAGAAATGGCTGCGGTGCGCTTGCGTGATCGTCTCGCCCGCCGCGAGCCGCCGTGCGAGCGTGATCGCCGTGTCCGCCAGATAGTAGAGCGGCAGCAGGATCGCCGCGGTGATCTGTCCCTGTCCGGCGAGGACCACGAGCAGCCAGAACAGGACGAGACCGATCGGCAGGCTTCCGACGTCGCCGAGGAAAAGACGTGCGACCGGCCGGTTGAAGGGAGCGAACCCGATCATGCCGCCGAGCAGGCAGGCGGCGACGATGGTCTCGGGCATCGGCATGTCGCCGGTGAGGCCGAGCAGGACGAGTGCGGCCGTCACCGGCACCACCTCAGCGACCGTCATCCAGTCGATCCCATCCATGAAGTTGACGAGATTGACCAGCCATAGCCCGGCGATCAGCAATCCGGCCCGCTCGATCCACCACGGCACGCCAGGAGCGATGCGCAGGTCCGGCGGCAATGCGGCCAGCACCGCCAGCACCGGCAAAAGCTGCAGGAGCAGCTTGGGGCCGGCGCTGAGCGCGACGATATCGTCGACGGCGCCGGCGGCGGCAAGGAGAAGCACGCCGGCGAAGACGAATGCGATCTGCCAGGCCGTGCCGCGGTCGATGTCCGATGCGATTGCGAACGCGGCCGTTGCGACGCCCACCATGGCGGCGATCACCGCGATGCCGCCGCCCTGCGGGGTCGGGATTTTGTGCGACGAGCGGGCATTCGGCCGCGCCAGCGCGTAGCGCATGAGCACGGGCCGCAGGAGAAGAATGAGTCCGGCACTGGCGAGCGCGGCAATCACCGCGAGCGACACCAATTCCGTCAGCGAAGGCGTGCTTGCGGCCATCTGGCGCGTCGGTTCGATCGTGATGGGAGCGTTAGAGCAAAGCCCAGGTGCCTTGGCTAGATCGTTCGCGAGCCTTGCGTGCCTGAGCTGGACGAGGAAAGCGCGGCGCCGCCGCGCGGATCGACGGCATCGCCTGCCAACGCCCGCCGCGTATAGAGCGCGACCGTCGCCCGCCCGAGCGCCTCGGCCGAGAACCACTCGACCGCGAGCCTCCTCGCCGCTGCACCGTATCGCGCGCGCAACTCGGGCGAGGCGGCGAGATGCTCGATCGCGCCCGCGAGCGCAACCGGATCGTCCGGCGGCACCAGCAGGCCGGTCTTGCCGTCGATCGTGATCTCGCGGCATCCCGGAACGTCGGTCGCCACCATGGGCCGGCCACAGGCGGCCGCCTCCAGGAGGCTCTTCGGGAGGCCTTCGCGGCGCGAGGGAAGCACGGCCACGTGCGCGTGCGCCCACACGGTCGTGATGTCGGAAACATGGCCGAGCCAGGTGATGCCCGGTTCGCGGGCCCAGCCGGTGGCTTCCTCGGCGGAGATCGAGGCGGGATTGGCGGCATCCGGCGTGCCGGCGATCAGGAGGTTCAGCGGAAGTCCCTTCGTGCGCAGCATCCGGTGCGCCGCGACCAGCACGTGGATGCCCTTGTCGTCGAGCAGCCGGCCGACGAATCCCACTGTTACCGGTCCGTCGGGCTCCGGCACCGGGCGCAGCCGTTCGACATCGACGCCGGAACCCGGAATCAACGCGATCCGCTGCGGCGCGATCCCGAGCGCGTCGAGAAGGTCGCGGTCGTCGGGATTCTGCACCAGCGCCACCGAGCGCCCGCGGTTGAGCAGAGTTCGCAGCACGAGGCCGATCGCGCGCCGGACGAGGCGTGCTTTGAGGGTGTCGGCGATGAAGGTGTGGCCGAGGCCCGTGACGGCGTTGACGGATGCGGCGGGCTGTCCGATGGCCGCCAGCAGGCCGAACACGGTCGGCTGCAGCGCCACATGATGCACGATCGCCGGCGACACGGCGCGATGCACGCGCCGGAGCGCCCGGATGGTGGCGAGCGCCGCGCGCGGCGACAAGCGGCCGCGCGCGAACGGCACCGGATGCAACACGAAACCTTCGTCGAGGATCGCCTTCGCGCCGTCCTTCACGTTGGCGGCGACGTGCACCTCGAAACCGGCGCTGCGCGCCGCGCGCGCCATCGGCAGGCGATGCGACAGAAAATACCAGTCTTCCGTCACGACATAGAGCAGCCGCGCGGGGCCGGAGCGCGTGCCGGCGGGCATCTCTCCCTCGGATGTCATCTCGCTCACCGACACCATCGCTGCGCCCATGCCTGAACCATCAAGATGTTCCACAACCCGGTGGCGTTTTCCTCGCGGCCCGAGAGATGCCGACCCCACAGGCGCCGGACCCGCTCGGTCTCGAACAGGCCGACGGCGGCGAGCGTCTGGGCCGAGAGAAGCCCTTCGGCCCAGTCGCGCAGCGGCCCTTTGAGCCAGGTGCCGAGCGGCACGGAAAATCCACGCTTCGGCCGGTCGAGAAACGCGGATGGCACGTGGCGCGCGAGCACGGCGCGGAGCAGGGATTTCGGCTGCCCGTCGCCGTGCCGGATATTCCGCGGCAGCGACCAGACGAATTCGACGAGTTCGTGATCGAGCAGCGGTTCGCGCGCCTCGAGCGAGACCGCCATCGCGCAGCGGTCGACCTTGGTGAGGATATCGTCCGGCAGGTAAGTGAGCGAATCCGCAACCTGCATGCGCGAGACGAAATCCGGCAGGAATTTTCTCAAGTCCGGGACCCGCGACGGAGCGCGTATACCGCACGCGCCTTGTACCAGAGACGGATCGTTGAGACCGACGGCGCAGAGCGCAAGTGCGGCATCGTCGTCGGCAGGCGCCGCGAGCGCGGCGCCGAGCCGCCGCATTTTCTCGCCGATGCGCTCCGCGCGGCCGGGATCTAAAACAATCGACGCTGCCGAGCGGAGCAGCGGTTCCGGTAGCGCTTGCATCGAGCGCCCGAGCGTTCGGCGCAACCACCACGGCAGATTGCCCAAGCGGCGCCACGTGCGATCGAGCATGGCGTATTTCGGATAGCCGGCGAACAACTCGTCGCCGCCGTCGCCCGAGAGCGCGACCGTCACGTGCCGGCGTGTCGTCTGCGAGACCAGATAGGTCGGCAATTGCGAGGCGTCGGCGAACGGCTCGTCGAACCAATCGGCGACCTGCGTCACCAGGCCGAGCGCGGCACCCGGCTCGAGGACGATTTCGGTATGGTCGGTGCCGAGATGGCGCGCTGTCTCGCGCGCCTGCGTGCTCTCATCGTAAGCCGCGTCAGAGAAACCGATGGTGAAGGTGCGCACGGGCCGGTCGGAGACTGCCTGCATGGCGGCGACGACGGCGGCCGAGTCCGTTCCGCCCGACAGGAAGGCGCCGAGCGGCACGTCGGAAATCATGCGCCGCCGCACCGACACGCGCAGCAGCTCATCGAGCCGTTCTATGGCCTCCTCCTCGCTGCACGGCTCGCTCCGCCGCGCGACCACGTCGACCAGGCGCCAATAGGGCGCGATGCGCGGCGCCTCGTTCGGACGCACCGTCAGGATCGAACCCGGCGGCAACTTGTGCGTCCCGCGAAACACCGTCGCCGGGGAGGGCACATAGCTGTAGCGCAGGACCGCGGCGATCGCTTCCGGATCGATTTCCTTACGGAAGGCCGGATGCGCCATCAGGGCGCGCAGCTCCGATCCGAACAGCAACTGACCGTCCGCGACCGTCCAGTAGAGCGGCTTGACGCCGAGCCGGTCGCGCACGAGGCGAAGCGTTCGCGTCTGCCGGTCGAACAACGCGAAGGCGAACATGCCGGCGAAGCGCCGCACCGCCGCCTCCGGTCCCCATTCCACGCACGCCGCCAGCATCACCTCGGTGTCGGAGGTGCCGCGAAAGGTGTGGCCGCGCGCTTCCAGCTCGCTGCGCAATTCGGGGAAGTTGTAGACCTCGCCGTTGTAGGTGATGACGTAGCGGCCGTCGGCCGAATGCATCGGCTGCGCCCCGGTGGGCGACAGGTCGATGATGGCAAGGCGCCGGTGGGCGAGCCCGACGCCGGCCTCCGCATCGCCCCACGCATCACGGCCGTCGGGACCGCGGTGGGCGAGCGTGTCCGCCATGCGCAATGCCGTCGCCGCCGGGTCGCGATCCCGCGCCCCGTCCTCGATCGTGAACAGGCCTGCGATGCCGCACATCAGAGGGGGACGGCGGGAGCCGACCTGTTGGCGCTTCGAGTCGTCATGCTCCCGTGCGGCCGGTTCGCGCTTGGTCCCGCATTTCCCTGGTCACGCGACGGAACGCCGTGTGCCTCTTCGGGCATGCCCCTGTCCGGATTCGCAACTGCACCGTATCCGTCGCCCAGGGTTTCTGATTTTACTGTAATAACAGGTGCTTATAAGTGTTCATATAATGAACGTCGAGCTTGACGTTCATGTCGTGAACGCTTTAAGAATGCACTCGGGACGGGAGGACATGTCAAGCACCAATCCGGGCGAAGACGCCGAGAGGGCCCGCATCATGCTGGGCCTGCTCGAATCCGTCGACCGCGACGGCGCGCAGTCGCAACGGCGGCTGGCCTCCGACCTGGGCATCGCGCTCGGCCTTGTGAACGCGTATCTCAAGCGCTGCGTCAAGAAAGGGCTGGTGAAGGTGAGCGAGGCCCCGGCGCGCCGCTACGCCTATTACCTGACGCCGCAGGGCTTTGCCGAGAAGTCGCGGCTCACGGTCGAATATCTCTCCTATTCCTTCTCGTTCTTCCGCCGCGCCCGCGCCGATTGCGCCGAGGTCCTGAACACGGCCGCCGCGCGCGGCTGGAAGCGCGTGGTGCTGGCCGGCATGTCGGATCTCGCCGAGATCGCCCGGCTGTGCGCGCTCGAGAGCGGGGTTGAGATCGTCGCTGTCGTGGCACACGAGGCGACCCAGCCGACATTCGTCGGCGTGCCGGTCGTGGCGACGTTCGAGGACGTGGTGGCGCCGTTCGACGGGATTATCGTCACCGAGTTGCGGCGTCCGCGCGAGACGTTCGAGCTCGCCGGCCTTCAGCTCGGCCCCGAGCGGGTGCTCGCCCCGACTTTGCTCGGCGTGCGACGGCGCGTACGCGAGGAGAAAGTCGATGCTTGACGGCGACGCGCGCTGGTACGTCGTGCAGACGCACACACATTCGGAGACGAAGGCTGCGGCGCATCTCGAGCGCCAGGGATTCGAATTCTATCTGCCGCGCTACCTCAAGCGCCGCCGCCATGCGCGCCGGGTCGAGACCGTCGCCGCGCCGTTGTTCCCCCGTTATCTCTTCGTCGCTGTCGATATGGCGGCGCAGCGCTGGCGCTCGATCCGCTCGACCGTCGGGGTGACGCGGCTCGTGTGCAACGGCGACGAGCCGGCCGCGCTCGCGACCTCGGTGGTCGCGGCGCTCAAGCGCCGCGAAATCGACGGATTCGTTCAGCTCGAAAAGGCGCGATTTACGCCGGGCGACCGGGTGCGCATCACGGATGGCGCCTTCAGTTCGTGCCTCGGGCTGTTCGAGGGGATGCGCGACGAGGAGCGCGTCACCGTTCTGCTCGACCTGCTCGGTCGCAAGGTGCGCGTGGTCATCGACGAACTGTCGCTGGCCGCCGCGTAGGAAGGCGAGGGCCTGGCCCCTCGAACTTCGGTCTCGTTCGTTCGGGTGACCCCGAGTCACCCGAAGTGCGGTAGCATGGAAAATTCAGTCCATTCGATGTCGGAGTCGGACGCGCACGTCACGGTGATCGCCGAAGCAGGCGTGAACCATAACGGCCGGCTCGATCTCGCGCTCGCACTGGTTGCTGCCGCCGCCGACGCGGGTGCCGACGCGGTCAAGTTCCAGACCTTTTCCGCCGAGCGGCTGGCGACGGCCGGCGCCGGAATGGCCGAGTATCAGAAGCGCAACATCGGCAAGGCCGAGCCGCAGCTCGACATGCTGCGGCGGCTCGAGCTCGGACCGGAAGCGCATCAGAAGCTCGCGGAACGCTGTCGCGAGCGCGGAATCGCGTTTCTCTCCTCGCCGTTCGATATGGAAAGCCTGCGGTTTCTGCTCGATCATCTGAAGCTTCCGACGGTCAAGATTCCCTCGGGCGAAATCACGAACGGCCCGTTCCTCTATGAGATCGGACGAAGCCATCGCCGCGCCATCCTGTCGACCGGGATGGCGGACATGGCCGAGATCGCGCGTGCGCTCGATCTGCTGGCCTGGGGCTATCTGGCGCGCGGCGCACCCGAGCGGATCGAGGAGGTGGAGGGAACGCGACACCGGGACGAGGCAAAAGGCGCGCTGAAGGAGCACGTAGTTCTGCTCCAGTGCACGACCGAATACCCGGCGCCGTTCGCGAGCATCAACCTGCGCGCCATGCAATCGCTGCGCGAGGCCTTCGGCCTTCCGGTCGGACTCTCCGATCACAGCGAGGGCATCGCCGTGCCGATCGCCGCAACCGCGCTCGGGGCGGTCATGATCGAAAAGCACGTGACGCTCGACCGCAATCTCGAAGGTCCCGACCATAAGGCATCGATCGAGCCGGACGAACTGGCGCGCATGGTGGCGGACATCCGGGCCGTCGAGCTTGCGCTCGGCTCCGGCGAGAAGAGTCCGTTGCGCGCCGAACTGTCGAACCGCGCGATTGCCCACAAGTCGCTCGTCGCCGCGCGTTCCATCCGGGCCGGCGATATCATCTCTTCCGAAGACGTGACCGCCATGCGTCCGGGCACCGGTCTCTCGCCGATGGAGTACTGGCGGGTCGTCGGCAGCGTTGCCGATCGAAACTACGTGCGCGGCGACTTGATCGAATGCGCCAGCCGCCATTGATCGTGCTCGGGGCCGGCGGTCACGCCAAGGTGGTGATCGATCTGGCGCATCGGCTGGGACGCTCCGTGCTGGCCGCGGTCGCGCCGCATCCCGAGCCAAATCGGCAAATTCTCGGGGTCGCGGTGAAGGATGAGGATTTCGTTTCGGCGCACACGCCCGACGCCGTCGAGCTCGCGCTCGGCATCGGGATGCCGACCGAAAAGCCCATCGAGGGTCTTGCCGCGCGATTGATGGTGGCGGAGCGTTTCCGCGCGCGCGGCTATCGCTTCCCGTCGCTGGTGCATCCGACGGCGATCTTCGGCGAGGAATGCACGATCGGAGAGGGGGCGCAGATCATGGTCGGCGCCATCCTGCAGCCGGGCTGTTCGGTCGGACCGTTTGCCATCGTGAATACGGGCGCGCGTGTCGACCATGACGGCGTATTGGGCGAGGGCTGTCACGTCGCGCCCGGCGCCACGCTGGGCGGCAACGTTCAGGTGGGACGCGAAACCCTGGTGGGGATTGGCGCGACCGTGCGCCAGGGAATCCGGATCGGCGCGCGGGCACTGATCGGCGGGGCCGCCATGGTGACGGCCGATGTCGCCGACGGGGAGCGCCGGATGGGTGTGCCGGCGCGGAGTGACGCGTGAAGGACTGGCGCAACACGCTGATCGGTCCGCAGGACTCGATCCTTGCCGCGCTCGCGGCGATCGATCGCGGCGCGCTGCAGATCGCCCTGGTCGTCGACGGGGAGCGTCATCTTCTCGGGGTCGTCACCGACGGCGACATTCGCAAGCACATCCTCAAGGGGGCGTCGCTCGACAGCGCCATCGCGCCGCTGATGAATACGCATCCGGTCACCGCGAACCCGTCCGAACCGCTCAACGAGCTCCTCCTGCGGATGCGCGCGGCGAGTGTCCATCAGTTGCCGCTCGTCGATGGCGAGCGCCGGGTGATCGGGCTGGTCACCCTCGACGAACTGCTCGCCGCGGAGACGCAGCCCAATCTGGTGGTGCTGATGGCCGGCGGGCGCGGCAGCCGCTTGAAGCCGCTGACCGCCGACACGCCGAAACCGATGCTGAAGATCGGCGACCGGCCGATCCTCGAGATCATCCTGCTTCAGTTCCGGGAATATGGCTTTCGCCGCTTCATCATCACCATGCATTATCTGGGCGACCAGATCATGGAGCATTTCGGCGACGGCAGCCGCTTCGGGGCCGAAATCAGCTATGTGCAGGAATCGGAGCCGCTCGGCACCGCGGGCGCGCTCTCGCTCCTGCCGGAGCGCCCGGATCGGCCGTTCTTCGTCATGAACGGCGATCTCCTCACCAAGCTCAACTTCGCCAGCCTCATGGCGTTTCATCAGGCGTGCGCCGCACCGCTCACCGTGTGCGTGCGCGAGCACGCGCTGACCATTCCGTACGGCGTTGCCGAAATCTCCGGCGATCACCTCGACCGGCTGGTCGAGAAGCCGACCTACCGGCATCTGGTGAATGCCGGGATCTACGCCTGCAGCCCGGAAATCCTCGACCTCGTGCCGCGCGGGCGTCCGAGCACGATGGTCGACATCATCGACCTGTTGCTCGAGACGGGGCGGCGACCGGCGGTCTTCCCCATCCACGAATACTGGCTCGACATCGGGCAGCACGGCGATTTTCTGCGCGCCGGTGCCGACTACGACCAGGTGTTCGGCCGTTACGACGTCTCTCTATCCGCTGGTGCACGCTGAGGCCCGCATGCGCGACACGTTCTTCTTTCAACTCGACAACCGGCTGCACTACGGCGTCGGCTGGTCGCGCGGCCTCGGAGATTTCCTCCGCCAGCTCGGCTGGGCCAACGTCGCGCTGCTGATCGACGAAGGCGTCGCGGCACACAATCCTTACTACCGGGAGATCCGCCCGGTGCTCGATGCTGCGACGACCGTGACTGAGCTGCGGCTGCGCG
>CAYVBN010000616.1:0-3197 GCA_964449645.1 uncultured Hyphomicrobiales bacterium | reverse complement strand
CGGCGACCGAATTGACCGGCGCCGCGTTCGGCTCGTTCTTCTACAACGTCAGCGACGAGCGCGGCGGGTCCTACATGCTCTACACGCTCTCGGGCGCGCCACGCGAAGCCTTCGCGCACTTTCCGATGCCGCGCAACACCGCGGTGTTCGGTCCGACGTTCCGCGGCGAAGGCGTCGTCCGTTCAGCGGACATCACCCAGGATCCGCGCTACGGCAAGAACGCGCCCTACTTCGGGATGCCGAAGGGACATCTGCCGGTTCGCAGCTATCTGGCGGCGCCGGTCGTCGCCCGCAACGGCGAGGTGCTGGGCGGCCTGTTCTTCGGTCACCCGGAGCCGGGCGTGTTCGATGCCCGCTCCGAGCGCTTTCTGGCGGCGATCGCCGTGCAGGCGGCGGTGGCGATCGAGAAGGCGCGGCTCTACCGGGCGGCCCAGGAGGAGATCGAGCATCGCAAGCGCATCGAAGCCGCGCTGCGCGAGAGCGAGCAGTCGCTCGAACGCAAGGTCGAGCAGCGCACCGCCGAGCTCGCCGCCGCGAACGCCAGACTGACCCGGGAGGCGGCGGAGCGAGAACGGGCTGAGGGACAGTTCGAGCACCTCGTCAGGAGCGTCGCCGACTATGCCGTCTTCATGCTGAACCCGCGCGGCATCATCAGCAGTTGGAACATCGGCGCCGAGCGCATCAAGGGCTATCGGCCGAGCGAGATCATCGGCCGGCACTTCGAGACGTTCTACACCGAGGAGGACCGCGCCGCCGGCAAGCCGGCCCGCGCCCTCGAGACCGCGGCCCGCGAAGGCAAGTTCGAAGCCGAAGGCTGGCGCGTGCGGAAGGACGGCTCGCGATTCTGGGCGAACGTCGTCATCAATCCCATTCGCGACAAGAACGGTGATCTGATCGGCTTCGCCAAGGTGACGCGCGACATCACCGAACGGCGCGAGGCGCAAGAGGCGCTCATTAAAACACAGGCCCAGTTGGCACAGGCGCAGAAGATGGAGGGCATCGGCCAGTTGACCGGCGGGGTCGCGCACGATTTCAACAATCTGCTCACGGTCATCATCGGCAACCTGGAGAGCATCCAGCGCCAGGTCCGCACCGCGGCGCCGGATCGCGCGCGGCTGGAGCGATCGGCCGATCTGGCCATGCGCGGGGCGCGGCGCGCCGAGGCGCTCACGCATCGCCTGCTCGCGTTCTCGCGCCAGCAGCCGCTGGCGCCCAAGCCGATCGACATCGGCCGCCTGGTATCGGGGATGTCGGATCTCCTGCGGCGGACCATCGGCGAGCAGATCGCGGTCGAGACCGTGCTCGCCGGCGGCCTGTGGCGCACCTACGCCGATCCCAATCACCTCGAGATCGCGATCCTCAATCTCGCGGTCAACGCGCGGGACGCGATGCCGCAAGGCGGCAAGCTGACGATCGAGACCGGCAACGTCTATCTCGACGAGCGCTACGCGAGCGATCACACCGAAGTATCGCCCGGCCAGTACGTCATGCTGGCGATCAGCGACACCGGCGCCGGCATGACCCGGGAGGTCCTGGCACGCGCCTTCGAGCCCTTCTTCACCACCAAGGACGTCGGCCACGGCACCGGGCTCGGCCTGTCGCAGGTCTACGGCTTCGTCAAGCAGTCGGGCGGGCACGTGAAGATCTACAGCGAGGTCGGCGCCGGCACGACCGTGAAGCTCTACTTCCCGCGCCTGCACTCGGACGCGCCGGAGGTCGTCGAGGAGCCGGTCGCGCATCCGCAAGGCGTCTCCGGCACCGAGACGATCCTGGTGGTGGAGGACGACCGGGACGTGCGCACCTACACGTCTGAAACGCTGCGCGAGCTCGGTTATCGGGTGCTGGAAGCCGGCAACGCCGCCGCCGCCCTGCAGGTGCTCGAGGAGCATCCGGAAATCGAGCTTCTGTTCACGGATATCGGCCTGCCGGGCGGCATGAACGGCCGCCGCCTCTCGGAAGCCGCGCTGCAGCGCCGCGCCGACCTCAAGGTCCTGTTCACCACCGGCTATGCCCGCAACGCCATCGTGCACGAGGGTCGCCTCGATCCCGGCGTTGAGCTCGTCACCAAGCCGTTCAATCAGGCCGTTCTCGCCGCCCGGCTGCGGGACATCCTCGATGCCAGGAGCGGGCCGGCGCGCATTCTGGTGGTCGAGGACGAGGTGCTGCTGCAGATGCTCGCGGTCGATACGCTCGAGGAAGCGGGCTTCAAGGTCGACACGGCCGGGTCGGCCTCGGAGGCCATGAGCAAGCTGCGCTTGATCCCCGGCGGGGTCGACGCGGCCGTGGTCGACATCGGGCTGCCGGACCGGGGAGGCGACGTGCTCGTGCGCGAATTGCGCACCGTCTATCCGACGCTGCCGATCGTGATCGTGAGCGGCCGCGACCGCCGGGAGCTGCAGGAGCGCTTCAAGCGCGAGGCCAGGATGGCCTTCATCGGCAAGCCCTACAGTCCGGCCGACGTGCTCGACGCGCTCCGAACGGTCGGGATTTCCGGACCGCCATCCGGGTGACCGTGCTCCGGCCGTTCTCCGCTCACGCCGCCTTGTCGCGACGCGCGAGCTTGCCGGCGATGTAACGCTCGTTCTGCGTCAGGCCGCCATAGCCGTACGCGTCCCCGCGCACCTCGTCGACGTGCACGTAGCTCTCGGAGTGCAGCGGGCCGATCAGCTCGTTCATCTTCGCGAATGTCGCGGCGACGAAATCCGCTTTTTCCTCGCGGGTATTCGTCCCATCGACGACGCGGATATCGAGCCAGAACGCGGCGAGGCCGTGCTGCGCGAGCGACGCATCGGCGATGAACCACGTTGCCGGATCGAGTTCCTCCACCGCGACGGCGGTCACGTTCGGGTCCTTGTGCAGGATGTCGGCCGACAGCTTGTTCACCGCCTTGGCGACGGTTTCGGCGAGGCCGCCCCGGCGGTGCGGCGAGGCGTATTGGATGCTGATCATCGGCATGGCCGTCTCCTGTGGCGAATGCGTTGACAGCAACCTAGCGTCGCGCTCATGATATTTGTATCTTATCATCGAAAATAACAGAGATAACTATCATTAATCATGGCGACGAAGACGCTCGATCTCGACGACGTGCGCACCTTCACGCTGGTCGCCTCGCTGGCAAATTTCACCCGCGTCGCGGAGGCGATCGGCACCACGCAGGCGGCGGTCAGCCTCAAGCTCAAGCGGCTCGAGACGCTGCT
>CAYVBN010000615.1:0-2126 GCA_964449645.1 uncultured Hyphomicrobiales bacterium | reverse complement strand
CACCCGCCCGGAGGCCTATGGGGTCGCGCGCAACGCCGCCTCCTCCTGGATCGGCCAGGTGGTCCTCGTCGGATTCACCTTCGCGTTCTTCCTGCATCTGTGCGGCGGCATTCGGCACCTGGTCTGGGACACGGTGCACGGTTTCACGCTGCGGGCGATCTACACGTCCGGCTGGACCGTCGTCGCAGCGAGCATATTGCTCACGGCAGCGGCGTGGGTCGGCGCCCTGTTCGTATCAGGATAGATGCCGATGGCGGTTCAAAGCACACGCACGCCGCTCGCCCGCGCGATCGGGCTCGGCTCGGCCAAATCGGGCGTGGAGCACTGGTGGGCGGAGCGGGTCTCGGCCGTCGCGCTGGTTCCGCTGACGCTGTGGCTCCTCGCCTCGCTCATCGCGCACAGCGCGGATGACTACGCCGCACTGCTCGACTGGCTACGCGCGCCGATCACCACGATCCTGATGATCCTGCTGTTGATCGGCCTCTTTCATCACGCGGCGCTCGGCCTGCAAGTCGTGATCGAGGACTACGTGCATTCGGGCGCGAAGCTCGCGGCCATCGTTGCCGTCCGCCTCCTCTGCTTCGGCTTCGCGGTCGCCGGCATCATCGCCGTGCTCGAGATTGCTTTCACAGGCTGATCGAAAGGGCTGCGAAACACGACCGAAAGTGTTCGGGCGCATAGGCAATCTCGCATCATGCGCTCAAGCGGGAGGACAGCATTGACCCTCGTCGAAATGCTGCTGCCGGAGGCCCGAAGCAGGCTGGTCACCATCCCGGACGGCGCACCACTCATCGAGGCCGCCAGGCTCCTGCGCGCCGGCACGGATATCGCGTGGTCGTGTGCAAACCTGATGGGCTGCTTGCCGGTATCGTCACCAAGACGGACGTGGTGGGCCAGATCAGCCACTGCGAGGGCGCGAGTTGCGTCACCGCGGCCTCGCTGGTGATGACGCGCGATGTCGTCGTGTGCCGCCCCGGCGACTGGCTGCAGGACGTCTGGGCGACCATGAAGTCCCGCGGGCTGAAGAACATCCCGGTCACGGATATGGAGAACCGCCCGCTCGGCGTCCTCAATGCCCGGGACACGCTCGAGGTGCTTCTTCGCGAGGTGGAGAATGAGGAGGGCTTGCTGCGTGATTACGTGATGAGCGTCGGCTATCGCTAAGGCAGCGTCCGGTGAAGTGGGAACCGGTTCGCGTAGAAAATGCGACCATCAGTCAAAGCTCGAGCGCGTTCGGATCGGACCGTGCGCTGGCGCGCGCCGATGCCCTATTCGGCCGCGTTGCTGCCGACCCCGGTGCCGAAGCGGCGCTCGATATAGTCGATCACCATCGATTTGAAATCGGCGGCGAGCGTCGGCCCGCGCAAGGTCGCGGCCTTCTTGCCGTCGATGAAGACGGGCGCGGTCGGCTGCTCGCCGGTGCCCGGCAGCGAAATCCCGATGTCGGCGTGCTTCGATTCACCCGGGCCGTTGACGATGCAACCCATGACGGCGACGTTGAGCATCTCGACGCCCGGATAGCGCGTTTTCCATTCCGGCATCGAGACATGGATGAATTCCTGGATCTCCTTGGCGAGCTCCTGGAAGGTCGTCGACGTGGTGCGTCCGCAGCCCGGGCAGGCGGCCACGAGCGGCACGAAGGTGCGGAAGCCCATGGTCTGCAGCAGCTCTTGCGCGACCTTCACCTCGAGCGTGCGGTCGCCGCCGGGCTCCGGCGTGAGCGAGATGCGGATCGTGTCGCCGATGCCCTGCTGTAGCAGGATGCCAAGCGCCGCCGAGGAGGCGACGATGCCCTTCGATCCCATGCCGGCCTCGGTGAGGCCGAGATGGAGCGCGTAGTCGGAGCGCCGGGCGAGATCGAGATAGACCGCGATCAGATCCTGGACGGCCGAGACCTTGGCCGACAGGATGATCCGGCTGCGCGGCAGGCCGATCTCCTCCGCGCGTTCGGCCGAGAGCAGCGCCGATTGCACCATCGCCTCGCGCGTGACCGCGCGGGCATCGAGCGGCTTTGCCGAACGCGCGTTCTCGTCCATCAGCCGCGTCAGCAATTCCTGATCGAGCGAGCCCCAATTGGCGCCGATGCGCACCGGCTTGCCGTACCGGATGGCGGTCTCGACGATGGC
>CAYVBN010000614.1:0-6229 GCA_964449645.1 uncultured Hyphomicrobiales bacterium | reverse complement strand
GAAGTAATCTTCGCTGTCCTCGTACAACTTGTGCCAGCCGGTGTTGACGATCACGACGTCGCGCGGGCGGATGATCTTGCCGGCCGCCTTTTCCAGATCGTCGTAGGTGATCTGCTCCCACTTCTTCTTGGGGATCGACACCACGATGCCGCTGCCGAAGAAGTGCGGCAGCGGAACCTCGTCGATGAAGGGCGTGCCCTGGACGACGTGCGCCGGCGCGTCGATGTGGGTCGTGTTGTGCATGCTGGTCGTGATGCGCTGCGACAGCACGCCTGACTTCGCCATGTAGTGGATGCGCTCGATCTTGACGTCTTCGAAATACGGCCAGTTCGGAGACTGATAACCGAAGCGATGGGAGAGGTTGTAGAACTCGAGCCCCATGCTGTTGTCGGTGTTCTCCTCGAACGAAACTCCGCGGATCGTCGTCGTCACGAAACTGTCCTCCTGTACGCCGGACGTTGTACCGAAATATGGTACTCTCTGTATCGCATCATGGTTACACACGCCTCGCGCGGGTGCAAGCCTCGGGCACGCCTCGAAACAATCAGGCGCCCCTCGTCACGCCGCCGCATCCGTCAGATGGGCCTCGATCGCCTGCTTGCAGGCGAGCAGCAGGCGCGCGATCTGCCCCTGGCGATCGTAGAAACGCTGCGCCGGCACCGGCACCGAAATGGCCATGGAATTCCCGAGCAGGTCGCGCGTGACCACGCCGGCGGCGCAGATGCCGTCCGTGTGTTCCTCGCGGTCGAAGGCGACACCCGCCTTGCGGATCGCCTTGAGTTCCTTGAGAAGCGCGTCGAGCCGCGTGATGGTGTTCGGCGTGCGCTTTTCGTAGTCCCGGCCGATCAGCCGCTCGACCGCGTCATCGTCGAGATCGGCCAGATACGCCTTGCCGTTCGCCGTGCAGTAGAGCGGAAAGGTCTCGCCGACAGCGGAGACGGTCCGCAGACGCTGCGGGCCGATCACCTGGTCGATGAACACGAGATGATCGCGCTTGACGGTCGCGAGATCGACGGTCTCGCGCAATTCGCCGGACAGCTTGGCGAGAAACGGACGCGCCACCGAGACGAAATCGGTGCGCACCGAAGCGGCAAGCCGCAGAATCGTGGGCCCGAGCCGCACGCGACCGTTGGGCGATGCGGCGATGACGAGTTTCTCCGTCTCGAGCGCTGCGACAATGCGCTGCACAGTCGAGCGCGCGAGGTTCACGCGCTGCGCGATCTGCCCGAGACTGAGGCCTGCCGATTGGTCTTCAAGCGCGCGCAGAATTGCGGCCGCGCGGGCGATGACCTGAACTTGACTTTTGTCATTGGCGCCATTCGGTGCGGTGGCTGTCATCTGTCACCCTGAGTTGAGCCGGGTCCGCCGCGGCAAAGGGGCAGCTTGCTGCATAGTTCGCATCATGATACAGGATAACCAGGATACGGTACAAGACGAGTGGGGAGGCGAGTTGAGTAGCACGTCCTCGCGGCCGAGACCGGTATTCGCCGCTCTTCTGCAGCCACGGCTCGCCCGTCGCGGGAACGGCCTCCGCTTCCCGATTCCCCGGGAGGCCGCATGATCAGCAAGATCGCGCTCGAAGAGCATTTCCTCTGCCCCGGTTTCGAGGACTACTGGAAGACCACCGTCGCAGACGTCGCTCCGGAAAAATACGCGGACGTGCTCGCACGACTGCGCGATTTCGGCGAGCGGCGGCTCGAGGCCATGGACCGCGCCGGCATTGCACGCTCGGTGCTCTCGTTGTCCGGTCCTGGTGTGCAGATCGAGCCGGACACGACGACGGCGACCCGCAAGGCGCGCGAGGCGAACGACTTTCTGGCGCGAGAAATTCAGAAACATCCTGACAGGTACTCGGGCTTTGCGCATCTTGCGCTGCAGGACCCGCGTTCGGCCGCCGACGAACTCGAGCGCTGTGTGCGGGACCTCGGATTCTGCGGCGCGATGATCAACGGTCACACGACCGGACGCTATCTGGACGACCGCTCGTTCGATCCGTTCTGGGAACGCGCCGAAGCCCTCGGCGCGCTGATTTATCTGCACCCGGCCGATCCGGTCGCGCCCATTCCGGCGCTCGAAGGCCACAAGGGGCTGCGGCGCGCCACCTGGGAATGGACGTTCGAAACCGGAACACATGCGCTGCGGCTCGTCTTCGGCGGCACGTTCGATCGCTTTCCGCGCGCCAGGCTGGCGCTCGGGCATCTGGGCGAGACACTGCCCTATATGCTCTGGCGATTCGACAGCCGCGCCAAGCTCTACGGCGTCAAGCTCGCCAAGCCGCCGTCCGACTACATCCGGCAGAACATCCTCGTCACGATCTCCGGAATGTTCTCGGCCGAACCTCTGATCTGCGCCATCAGCGCGCTCGGCCGCGACCGGGTGATGTTCTCGGCCGACTATCCGTTCGAGTCGAGCGACGAAGCGGCGCAATTCATCGACACCGCTCCGTTGCCGGACGATGTGCGGCGCGACGTCTGCTTCAGCAACGCCGAAAAGGTTCTCGACCTTCAGCGGCGCTCCCATGCGGTCGCCTGAAGTCTGCGGGCAGCAGACGGCCGAAATGAAAACCAGTCACCATCGGAGAGCATGATGTTCACACGCAAGATCTCGACCGCCCTGGCCGTGCCTCTCGCGGCCGTCGGGCTGGCGCTCGCGACGCCCGCGGGCGCGCAGACCATCGAACTGAAGGTCTCCCACTTCCTGCCGCCCAATCACACGTTTCAGAAGGCGATGGTCGCCTGGGCGAGCGAGCTCGAGAAGCAGTCGAACGGGCGGCTGAAGCTGCAGATCTATCCGGCCGGGCAGCTCGGCGGCGGCCCGAACCGTCAGTTCGACGCGGCCCGAAACGGGATCGTCGATGTCGCCATCAGCCTGCATGGCGCGACGCCAGGCCGCTACGCGATGACCGAGCTGGTGAGCCTGCCGTATGCGTCACCGAAGGCGGGCAGCAGCAGCGCCATTGCGTCGAAGCGGCTCACCGAGCTCGCGCCGGCCTATCTCGCCAAGGAGCACGAGGGCCTGCGCATCCTCTGGATGGCCGTGACCCCGCCGCTCATGTTCCATTCAAAATCGCCGATCCGCACCATCGAGGACTTCAAGGGGCTGCGCGTTCGTTATGCGGGCGCACAGTTCAAGAACATCATCGACGCGCTCGGCGCCGTCCCGCTGCTGGTTCCGCCGCAGGAGACCCAGGACGCGCTGTCGAAGGGCATCGTCGATGCCGCGACCTTCCCGTACGAGGGCGCGGCGAGCTTCGATCTCGGCACGATTGCCAAGAATACGCTCGAGCCCGGGGTCAGCTCGGCGAGCTTTGCGGTCGTGATGAACCCGGCGAAGTACAATTCGCTTCCCGCCGATCTCAAGGCCCTGATCGACAAGACCACCGGACCTGCCGCGGCCGAATCGTTCGGCAAGATGTGGGACGAGGCCGAAGCGGCCGGCAAGGCAAGCCTGCTCGCCAAGGGCGTTCAGGTCCATGTGCTGCCGGACAGCGAGCTCAGCAAAATGAAAAAGCTGTTCGCCCCGCAGGTCGATGCGGCAATCGCCGCGGTCGAGAAGCAGCGCAAGCCCGGCCGCAAGTTCTTCGACGACTACACCAAGTGATCAAACCATCGGCCCGCTTCTCCAACCCGGAGACACGGGCCGTTCCTTTCGACAGCGACGGTCCGTCCCCATGAGCGCCGAAGACCGCGTCGAGGATCGCCCGAGTTCGCTCATCGAGCGGCTGCAGCACGCGCAGCTGCGGCTCGCCGCGCTCGCGCTGCTCGTGATGATGTGCGTCACGGTGGCCGACGTGTTCCTCCGCTACACGTTCAACAGCCCGATCCGCGGCAGCTACGACCTCGTCGAGAGTACGCTAGTGGTCTTCGTCTTTCACGGGATCGCCGCCGTTTTCTATGGCCGGCAGAACATCGTCATCGACCTGATCGACTCCCTCGTCGGCCGGGTCGCCGTGCGCGTGCTGGTGAGGATCTCGGACATTCTCTCGATCGCCGCTCTGGGGATTCTCGCCTGGGCGATGACGGGCCCGGCCCTGCAAGCCTTCGACTACGGCGACCGCAAGCTCGAACTTGGCCTGCCGCTGTCCGTGCTCTGGGGGTTCGCGCTCGCCGGAATGGTTGGCACGATCCTCTGCGCGCTCGCAGCCCTCGTCGGCCGTGCCCTTCCCGACCGAAGGGCCGAGCCCGGATGAGCCCCCCGCTGATCGGCGCCGTCGGTGTCCTCGCACTTTTTGTCCTCCTGTTTGCGCGCGTGCCGGTCTGGGCTGCGCTCGTTCTCGTCGGATTTTTCGGCAATCTCGCCCTCTCCGGTCCGCAGAGCGCATTCGCACTCGCCGGGACCACGCCGTTCGACGCCGCCTCCGCCTACACGCTGTCGGTGATCCCGCTGTTCGTCCTGATGGGCGAAGTGGCATCGGGGACGCGGCTCTCGACCGATCTGTTCAACGCCGCGCGGGTGATGCTCTCCGGCGTGCGCGGCGGATTGTCGGTCGCGACCCTCGCCGCATCCGCGTGTTTCGGGGCAGTCTGCGGATCATCCGTGGCGACCGCCGCCACCATGACACGGATCGCGCTGCCGGAAATGCGCAAGGCCGGCTACGACGACGGGCTCGCGACCGGATCGCTCGCCGCCGGCGGCAGTTTGGGAATTCTCATCCCGCCGTCGATCATTCTGGTGATCTACGCGGCGATCGCCGAGCAGTCGGTGGCGAAACTATTCGCCGCCGCGCTCTTTCCGGGCATCGTCCTCACCCTGCTCTATGTCATCGTCGCCCTTGTGGTCGCGCACCGGCGACCCGACTACGCGCCGGCCGCAGAGAGCGTCTCGCTGTCGGAACGCTTCAAGGTCCTCGCGGGACCCTGGCAGTTCCTGGCGCTCTTCATCGTCACGATCGGCGGCATTTACGCGGGCATCTTCAGCCCGACCGAAGCGGCCGCCATCGGGGCGTTCGGGGCGATCGTATTGGGATTGGTCGGCCGGCGGCTCAGCTTGGCGCAGCTCTGGAAGTGTGTCGAGAACTCCGTAGTGCTGAGCTGCATCCTGTTCACGATCATCATCGGGGCGAACCTGTTTTCGTTCTTCATGGTGCAGACGCATTTTCCGACGCTCCTCGCCGAGGGCGCGAAGGCGCTCGATCTGTCCGGCCCCGCCGTGATGGCCCTCATCGTGGTCGCCTACGTGATCATGGGCTGCTTTCTCGAGGGCATCGGCATGGTGCTGATCACCGTTCCGGTGTTCCTGCCGCTCGTCACCCAGTTCGGCTACGACCCGATCTGGTTCTCGATCATCGTGGTCATCGTCGTCGAGCTCGGGCTCATCCATCCGCCGATCGGCATGAACCTGTTCGTCATCCAGGCGCAGGCGCCGGACGTGAAGATCACCAGCATCTATCGCGGCATCCTGCCGTTTCTGATCGCGCCGTTCGCTCTGATCGCCATTCTGTTTTTCTTTCCGGAGCTCGCCTTGTGGCTTCCCAAGGCTCTCTATCGGTAAGGCACGATGAGCACGAACGTCCTCATTCTGGAGACCTACGCGGACGTCTATGCGGGCTACCTGCGAGAGGCTTTTCCGGATCTTGAGTTGCATCCCATCAAACGCCTGAGCGATCTGCGCGCCGATCTGGCCGACATGGACGTTCTGGTCGCTTTCGGGATCGCGATCGACGACGACATGATCCGACGCGCCACGCGCCTGAAGTGGATCCAGTCGTTGGCGACCGGCGTCGATCATTTTCTCCGCTGCCCCTCGTTGCGTCCCGAGGTCTATCTGACCAGCGCGCGCGGAATTCACGGGCCGGCCATGCGCGAGACCGTCGCCTATCTGATGCTCTCGCTCAGCCACGACACGCGGCGCCTCGTCGAGCAGCAGAGGCAACATCGCTGGGACCGCAGCCGGCCGTGGTCGCTCCTGTGCGGAAAAACCGCCGTGATCGTCGGGGTGGGACTGAGCGGAACCGCCATTGCCCGACTGCTCAAAGCGTTCGGGATGCGGGTCGTCGGCGTGAGCCGCACGCCGCGCGAGGTCGAGGGTTTCGACAGGATCGTGACGCCCGACCGGCTCCCGGAGGTCGCGTCCGAGGCGGATTATCTCATCAACATTCTTCCGGGCGACAAGCACAATCTAGACCTGATCGGCGCGAAATTGTTCGCCGCCATGAAGCCGACCGCCTTCTTCGTCAATGTCGGTCGCGGCGAGACCGTCGATGAACAGGCGCTGATCGCCGCCTTGAAAG
>CAYVBN010000613.1:0-5692 GCA_964449645.1 uncultured Hyphomicrobiales bacterium | reverse complement strand
GCACAGCGAATACTGGCGCGTGAGGCCATTCGGCAAGATCAGATCGATATGAGCACCAGGCTGCCACGGCGGCAGATTTCCTCCATCGGGCATCCGCAACGCGAGACTTACGACCGAGTCGGAGACCTTGGTCGCCATCTCGACACGCAGCTCGAGTTCGGGCTCCGCAGCCCGCGCGGCGCGGCGCGTGTCCGGCCCCGCAACCGATCTGTCGACAACGTCGGAAAGACTCATGTGATTTTCTTGATACCGAGTTCCATGAGCTTCTTGCGGTAGATCACCGACGGTCCGTCGGGTCCGCGGACATGGAGCTCCGCGTCCCAGTCGACCGGCAACAGCTCCGGACGCTGGCTTTCGATGAGGACGCGGTCCTCCTCCCATACGCCGAGCGTGAAATCGATGAACTTCTGCGGCGATTGGTCGAGGGCGAAATTGCGCCCGACGATCATGTGACGCACGCTCTCGGTATCGGAGAGCGGCGTGATGAAGAGGAGATCGATGACGCGTTGATTATTCGGGTAGATGTTCTCGTGATACACCGTGAACGGAAGGGCGATATCGTAGGTGAGGCGGTTCTCCGTCATCTTGTTCGGTTCGGTACGGCTGCGTACCTCGGACTTGGTTTCAAAATAGAAACCGTCCGCCCGCTCCTTGACCTCGCGCGCCGGAATGACCGGAATATCGTCGCGATTCCCCAGCGTCCCGGGATGCGCCCACGGCAGATGCGCCTCGTCCATGAAGTTCTCGAGCGAACGCGCGGCGCTCGTCTTCCAGACGATCGGACCCACGAGATGGGTCCGGAAATCGTCCTGAGTGAATTCCGGAACCTCGTAAATCGGCACCCTCGGTTCGCCGAGGCAAACGAAAACCAAGCCGTATTTCTCGACGCAATGAAACTTGTCGACCCGCGCCTTGGCGGGGATCGGCCGCTCAGGCGGCACCGCGGGAATGCGAGTGACGGCGCCGCTCTTGCCGAAGCACCATCCGTGGTAGGGACAAACGAGCTCGTTGTGGTCGACCCAACCGAGCGAAAGACGCGTGCCGCGATGGATGCAGAGATCGCGAAAGGCCATCGCGCCTTCATCGGAGCGCCAGAGCACGATTTGCGTGTTGAGCAGCGTGCGCGCGATCGGCTTGTCGCCGAGGTCGCGACTTTCAGCGACCGGGTACCAATAATCCAGCAGCGGATCCCTTGCATTCTCCATCGGTTACGTCCTGTTTGATTCTTGTTGGGCTCTTGCGAGCAACATGTTGCTACTCAGGGTTGGAAGCTGCGAGTTCCGAGGGGTGTCCGGCGCCTGCCTCGCCAGGAATCTCGAGGCGAGGTCCGCCAGTGCGCCGAGGATGCCTTGGGGCAGAAAACGGAAGCAGAGAACGAGAAGCAGGCCGACGACGAACGTCTTGTACATCGCGAACTCCTGCACCATGGTCGGCAATATGGTGATGAGCGCGACGCCGAAGAGCGGCCCCAGCAGCGTTCCTTCTCCTCCGATCACCAACATGGCGACCAGCTCGAAGGATCGCGCCGTGCTCACCATGTCGGGCGAAAGGAAGTGGAAGTAGAATGCGTAGAGGCTTCCGGACAACGAGGCCAAGACGGCGCTCAACGAAAACGCGATCAGCTTGAAACGCGGAACGTTGATTCCGAGCGCAGCCGCCGCGACCTGATCGGCCCTGATGGCCATCAGAGTGCGTCCGAAGGCGCTCTGCATCGCTCCGCATAGCGCCACGAACAAGACGACCGCGAGCCCGAGGACCAGATAGTACATCGATATGTCGGACGAGAACGAATAGCCGAGCACGCTGAAGCCCGGCACGCCCACCAGGCCCGAAGGCCCGCCGGTGACGTCCATCAAACCGTTGGCCAGCGAATCCACCAGCAGTCCGAACGACAACGTCGCGAGCGCCAGATAGACGCCGCGCAGCTTCAGCGTGCCGAGCGCGAGCACGACGGCACAGACCAGCGAGCACACGGCTGCGGCCAAGGTCGCGGCGACTGGCGGCCAGCCATAGGAAGCGCTGAGAATGCCCGCAACATAGCCGCCGATCGCCATGAATGCGGCGTGGCCGAGGCTGACCTGCCCGCCAAATCCCATGAGGACGTCGAGCCCGAGCACGGAAATGAAGACAATTCCCGTGATGACGAGCGACCCAAGCAGGCTGTCATTGGCGCTGACCAACGGCAGCACCGCCAGGACGGCCACCGCGATCACGCCGGCGCCGAAGGCCGGCCAGCCTCGCAGGCGCACGATGGACCGATAGAACTGCACGCCCTCGCGGACGTCCACGCGCCGAACCCACCGTGAGGAAATCAATCCGCTCGGCCGGAAGAACATCACGGCGAACAGCAGGCATAGCGCGACGGCATTGCTGAAGAGCGAGGAGATGTAGCCGGCCGCCAATTGTTCGGTGAGACCCAGGACGATTCCCCCCGCCACCGACCCGACGAACGAGCTCATTCCTCCGATGGCGACGGCCATGAAGCCGGACAGCGTGAAAAAGTGGCCGCTGTCGAACTGAAGCGAGGCCAGGGGCGCGACGACGATGCCGCCGATCGCGCCGGTCAACGCCGCCAGGCCGAAGCTGACGAGCGCCATTGCGTTGAAATTGATGCCCATCAGGCGAGCCGCGAGAGGATTCTCGGAACAGGCCGTGAGAGCTTTGCCGAAGGTCGTGCGCGCGAACAGGTACCAGGCCGCAAAGATGATCAGCAGGGTCGCGCCGACGATCCAGAATGCCTGGGTCGTCAGGCGCAACCCGAGAATCTGGACCGGAGCTTCCTGCGAAAAGGGCGGCAAGGAGTAGGGATCTCCGCCCCAGGTCAGCAGGATGATCCCGTCCGTCATCGTGAGGGCGCCGGCGCTCAGCATGAGGATGCTGCCCTGAGACAAGCGGGACAGCGCAGGCACGAAGGCCGTCAGGCCCAACACGACGCCGTAAGCCGTCGTGCCCAGCACGGCCGCCACGATCGCCCAAGGCAGCGGCCACTTGAGCGTCACCTGGAGGGTGTAGGTTCCGAGCGCGCCGAGCACGCAGAACATGCCCTGTGCCAGGTTGATGATCCCCGTCACGCGATAGACGAGCGAAAATCCCAACGCAATGACGGCAAACACGCTGCCGAGCTGAAGGGCGCCAATAACAATTTGGATTGCCTGGTCCATGCGCGGCGCCCTGTCAGCCCGGTCGATGCGGTTATTTGCTGATCGGCGAACCGCCCGGACGGCTAACGACGTCCCAGTACTTCCGCGCCGGGTTCCAGCGCGTCACGATCGCTGAACTGGCGTCGAGACCTCGCTGCGGATTCTTCCGGAAGTCATAGACTCCGTTGAGTCCGCCAAAATGGTCGATCTTGGAGATGTAGTCGTGGAGTTGGGCCGCGGTGGCGTCCGTGGATAACTTGCCGAGGGCATCGACCATGATCAGCGGCAGGTCCCAGGCAAGGATGGAGCCGCCGTCGGGAGTCTCGCCGGCATCCTTGAAAGCCTGCACGAAGCCGCGATGGGCCGCGACGACCTGCGGATCCATCGCCGCCTCCCCCTCCGGCTGGTCGAGCCAAGCCGGGCAGGGCATGTAGAGATTCTTGGGCAGGAAAGCTTCGTACGCGTTCATCTGCGCGAGCGTCTGGTTCGCATTCGTCGTCGCCACCGGAATGTCGAGGCCACCCTGGACGATGCCCTTGAACACGGTCGCTATTGGGGTTCCGGTGCTCCATGCCACGATCGCATCGGGCTTCGCGGTGCGGATCCGCTCGATCTGCGCCGAGACGCTGACGTCCTGCAGGGCGAAGTGCGCCCGCTCGACGATGCTCATGCCCTCGTCCTTGAACGCATCCACCGCGGCCGTGATGCCGCGCTCCGCTTCCTGGCCTGTCGCATCCGTGCTGGTGATCAGCGCGATCCTTTTCCAGCCCTTCTCGCTGAAGAACCGGATGAGCGCGGTCGTCGTATCGCGGCTCGAGACATTCCCCGAAAAGCCGAAGCTGCCCACTGGCGGCTGGAAGCTATTCGAAATGCAGTACAGAAGCGGTCCTTTGTCGACCAGCGGCAGCATCGCGTTGCAGACGGACTGGATCGAGGAACCCAGAACGAAGGGTGCCTTTTCCGACACGATCCTTTTCAGGAGCTGAAGCCCGACCTGCGGGCTCGATTGATCGTCGTAATACACGAACTTGACGGGCCGACCCTTGATGCCGCCCATCTTGTTGATGAGTCCTTCTTCGATCTGAAACGACTTCTGCTCCTGCTTTCCGAGAAAGGTCGCCGATCCGCTGAGCGAGAGAATGATGTTGAAGCGATAGGGATCCGGCGCGGAACGGGCGCCGTTCGGCGTTGCCACGGCGCAAGCGATTGCGCCGGCGAACGCAATTCCTCTGAAAGCTGAATGCAACATGCTGAATCCTCCCTGTGCAGTGACGGGGCGCACTGCTTTGGCCGCTCGCGAGTTCTGTTGAAAATCCCGAGCAGCTCGACTACGGTACGGAGCCTCGGATTGTCTGTCAATCTGACAATCAGGCAGTTTTGTCGCGGCGCCGGGGCGCCGCCATCGACCGGAGAATTGGAATGCCGCTCTCGTCCGAAGGAGGTTCTCTCGAACAGGCCCGCCCGCCTGTGGACACTCAGTTTCGCGTCAACCGTCAGGACGGGTCGTTGCGGTCGCGCACCGTCGCAAGTCTCCGGCAAGCCATCTTTTCCGGCCGTTTCAAGCCCGGACAGCGGCTCACGGAGCGCGAACTCTGTGAGGTCACCGGGGTTAGCCGGCCCCTGATGCGGGAGGTGCTAAGAGACCTCGCGGCCGAGGGACTGATCCTCAACGACCCGTACAAAAGTCCCGTCGTCCTGACGTTGGACCGCAACTACGCCCGGGAGCTCTACGAGATAAGAAGCGCCCTTGAGCCGATGGCGGCGCAGCTCTTTGTCGAGCGGGCGAGCGACGACGAAATCGCGCAGTTGGAGCGGGCGGTGCACGAGGTCGAGAACGCGACGCAGGCGAAAGATGCTGTCGCGCTGACGACCGCGCTCGACGCTTTTTACCAGGTGCTGTTCGAGGGCAGCCGAAACCGCACTGCGGCAGGGCTGATCCGCATCATTCACGTCAAGGTGGGATACCTCCGCGCCATGACGTTTCAGCGCCAGACGCAAAAGGACGCCCGGGAGTCGATCGCGCACCTGAAGCAGATCGTGAGAGCCATCCGCAGCCGAGACGGGGATGCCGCGGCACGCGCCTGCCTTAAGCAGGTGAACCGCTCCTGCAAGGTCGCGATGAAGCTCTTGCCCGATGCCCCCGCCCCGGATCTGCTCCGACCGTGAACGAATGATTCTGAAGCGCGGCGCTGCGCACGCTGCTGCCCGAACCTCGATGCCGGCTGGCCGTTGGTCGGATGTTGCTGAATAGATTGAGATTATTGGACTCCAGCAGGACACCCTGTGCTGGCGCTTCCGGCCAAAAGCTGAATGATATCAACGCGCCGAGCGCCATCCGCCCTGACGCAGGCTTCGGCGTTGCAGTTTGTACCTATGAGTGGTACATAGACGCAAAGACGGAACCGCCGGATGATCGTGAGCTTTCGGGACGAGTGGCTGCGAGCGTTCTTCGTCGAGGACATGCGGTCGCGACACATCCCGTCTGACCTCGAAAGCCGGCTCTTTCGCAAGCTCCAGATGATCGATGACGCGACGATCGATCAGGACTTGCG
>CAYVBN010000612.1:0-2370 GCA_964449645.1 uncultured Hyphomicrobiales bacterium | reverse complement strand
CGCCGCCGATTTCGTCACCGCCAAGCTCGCCGAGCGCGAGGAGCGGCATCGCCGCGCCGGCCAGTCGCGCTATCTGGTCGAGCCGAACGTCAAGGACGGCAAAGGCGGGCTGCGCGACCTGCACACGCTGTTCTGGATCGCCAAATACGTCTACCGCGTGCGCGAGCCGGCCGAGCTGATCGAGCGCGGCGTGTTCGACGAGCAGGAGTACCGGCTCTTCCTGCGCTGCGAGGAGTTCCTTTGGGCCGTGCGCTGCCACATGCACTTCCTGTCGGGGCGCGCCGAGGAGCGACTGTCGTTCGACATCCAGCGCGATATCGCGGTCCGGCTCGGCTACACGTCGCATCCGGGCATGAAGGACGTCGAGCGCTTCATGAAGCACTACTTCCTGATCGCCAAGGACGTCGGCGACCTTACGGCGATCCTGTGTGCGGGCCTCGAAGAGCGCCAGGCGAAGCCGGTTCCGATGCTCAACCGCTTCGTCGCCAAGCTGCGCCCGAGCGGCCGGCGAAGCTTGCGCGAAAGCGCCGATTTCATCGTCGACAACAACCGCATCAACGTCGCGGATGCCGACACCTTCCAGCGCGACCCGGTGAACCTCATCCGCATCTTCCGGCTGGCGCAGCGGCACGGCCTCGCCTTCCACCCCGATGCCATGCGTCTCGCCACGCGCTCGCTCCGGCTCATCGACAAGTCGCTGCGCGAGGACCCGGAAGCCAACAAGCTGTTCCTGGAAATCCTGACGGCGAAGAACGACACCGAGGTCGTGCTGCGGCGCATGAACGAGACCGGCGTGCTCGGCCGCTTCGTCCCCGATTTCGGCCGCGTGGTCTCGATGATGCAGTTCAACATGTATCATCACTACACGGTCGACGAGCATCTCCTGCGCTGCATCGGCGTGCTCGCCGAGATCGAGAGCGGCACGAACCGCGAGTACGGGCTCGCCAACGACCTCATGCGCACGATCCAGCCGCAGCACCGCTGCGTGCTCTACGTGGCGCTCTTCCTCCACGATATCGCCAAGGGCCGCATCGAGGATCATTCGATCGCCGGCGCGCGCATCGCCCGCCGCTTCTGTCCGCGCATCGGCCTCTCGCCGGCCGATACCGAGACGGTCGCCTGGCTGATCGAGAACCATCTGGTGATGTCGACGGTGGCGCAGTCGCGCGACCTCTCCGACCGCAAGACCATCGAGAATTTCGGCGCGGTGGTGCAATCGCTGGAGCGCCTGAAGCTCCTCACCATCCTCACCACCGCCGACATCCGCGCCGTCGGGCCGGGCGTGTGGAACGGCTGGAAGTCGCAGCTTCTGCGCGCGCTCTATTACGAAACCGAGCCGGCGCTCACCGGCGGTTTCTCGGAGGTCGACCGCGAGCAGCGCGTCGCGATCGCCCAAGCCGAGTTCCGCGCCGAGCTTGCCGACTGGCCGCCGGACGACCACGCCCGCTACGTCGCGCGCCACTACCCGGCCTATTGGCTCAAGGTCGACCTGCCGCACAAAATTGCGCATGCCCGCTTCATGCGCGCGGCGGAGGCAGCCGGACGCACGCTCGCGACCGACATCGGCTTCGACCGGGCGCGTGGCGTCACCGAGCTCACGGTGCTCGCACCCGACCATCCGCGGCTTCTGTCGGTGATCGCTGGCGCCTGCGCGGTCGGCGGCGCCAACATCGTCGACGCGCAGATCTACACGACGACCGACGGCTTCGCGCTCGACACGATCGCGTTCTCGCGCGAGTTCGAGCGCGACGAGGACGAGGAGCGCCGGGCGCAGCGCATCGCCGACACGATCGAGAAGGTCCTGAGCGGCGAATTGCGGCTGCCTGACGTGGTGGCGAAGCGCGCCGCCCCCAAGGGCCGCATCCGGGCGTTCGCGGTCGAGCCCGACGTGATGATCAACAACCAGTGGTCGAATCGCTACACCGTCGTCGAAGTCAGCGGGCTCGACCGGCCGGGCCTGCTCTACGAGCTCACCGCGACGCTCTCGAAGCTCAACCTCAACATCACCTCGGCGCACGTGGCGACCTTCGGCGAACGGGCAGTCGACGTCTTTTACGTCACCGACCTGTTCGGGGCGAAGATCTCCTCCCCCACCCGCCAAGCCGCGATCAAGCGCGCGCTGATGCAGTTGTTCGCGCCACCGCGCGTCGAGGCGGACGCGAGCGCCGCAGCAAGCTAAAGTTCCACCTGCAAGCTGTGGCGCAATACGCTGCGCTATTGCGCCCTACGTGTTGCGCGTTGTCTGGAATCTGTAGGGCGCAATAGCCCTAAGGCGCAATAGCCGCAAGGCGTATTGCGCCGCCAGCAGAACAACAAAAACAGAGCGGAACGGCGATTTGAAGCCGTCCCGGTGCGGCACGTGTCCTAGTT
>CAYVBN010000611.1:0-4464 GCA_964449645.1 uncultured Hyphomicrobiales bacterium | reverse complement strand
CGTTCAGCGCTCATCAGATCGCCAGTCTTCGGGCGAATGATTGACATTCCGTTGAAGACGGCTCGCCCCTTATCTACCGGTCCGGCACCGCCAGCGCAAGCCGGCACCGCGCTCCGGACCGGGATCTGGCCCCGCCGGGCTGGAACCGGGCTCCAAATGGTGGAAACCGCTGGCCCGGCGTGGATTTGGCGGCCCCTTTCCGGCACCATTCGGCCAACCTCCCCGGCTCATCCTTCCCGACGAGGCCCCCAATGTCCCGGCTGCTGCCCCTCGTGTTCCTCCTCGCCGCCGTCGCGCCGGCGACCGCCGAGCCCCGCTGCGAGACGGCCATCGCCCAGTTCCGCGCCATCATCGACAGCGACGCCCAGACCGGCAATCTCGACGCATCGGTCTACGAACGCATCCGCCCGGAGCTGCGGCAGGTCTCGGCCGAATGCCAGGCCGGGCGAGAGGCGCAAGCCGAGCGCGACCTAGTCGCCGTCAAGCACCGCCACGGCTATCACTGACCGCGCCCGCGCTTGCCGCCCTGCAGCGACTTGCGCACCTGTTCGAGCTCGGCCAGCGCGTCTCCCTTGATGGTGGGGAATTGCGGGTCGAGCCGCTCCAGCGCATCGATCAGCGCGCTGGCCACCACCAGCCGCGCGAACCACTTGCGGTCGGCCGGAACGACGTACCAGGGCGCGTGCGGGAAGCTCGTGTTGCGGACCATGTCCTCATAAGCGCTCATGTACTCGGACCATCGCTCGCGCTTGGCGATGTCGTCCATCGAGAATTTCCAGCGCTTGGCCGGCTCGTCGAGCCGCTTGAGAAAACGGCGGCGCTGCTCGTCCTTGGAGATGTTCAGAAAGAACTTGAGGACCGCCGTCCCGTTGCGCGCCAGGTGGCGCTCGAAGGCGCAGATGTCCTCGAAGCGCTCCTTCCAGATGTTCTTGGTGACGAGCCCCGGCGGCAGTCGCTGCGCTTCGAGGAGCTCGTGCTGCACGCGCACCGCCAGCACCTCTTCGTAGTGCGAACGGTTGAAGATGCCGATCCGTCCCCGCTCGGGCAAACACATGGCGACGCGCCACAGGAAATCGTGGTCGAGCTCCTGCGCGCTCGGCGCCTTGAAGGAATAGACGTCGCAGCCCTGCGGGTTCACTCCCGACATGACGTGCTCGATGATGCTGTCCTTGCCGGCGGCATCCATTCCCTGCAAGACGACGAGAACGGCCCAGCGGTTCTCGGCCCACAGCCGCTCCTGCAGGGCCGACAGCCGCTCGATGTCCGCTGCGAGGATCGGTCCGGCCTTCTGCTTGTCGAGATCGAGGCACTCCGAAGGGGCGTGATCGGCAAGGCGGAACGCCTCCGGCCGGTCGATGCGAAAGCGCGCGGCGAAGTGCGACAACGTCATCTGAAACTCCTCGATCGAAACAGGCCCGCGGATTCTAGCCCGGCAGTCACGTGGCGCCAGGGCATGGGCGCACGCGGGGCCGGCACAGGCGGCTGCTAGCGCCTCTCATCCCACATCCGGTGCAGGAAGGCCGGCACGAAATCCGGCATCATCGGATCGAGATCGCCCGGACCGCGCAGGATGCGCATGTCGGCCAGCTCCGGCTCGGCCTCCTGGGCGAGAAACCGCACCACGCGCGCCCGCAGCGCCTCCGCCGTCTCCTCGACGTGCAATGTTTTGATGAGCGCGATGCGCGGACCGGTGAGCACCGCGTGCCAGCCGGGCTCGCGATGAACATCGTCGGGTCCGAGGCCGGTCTCCTCCGCGAGCTCGCGGATGACGCTGCCGGCGAGATCGACCCGGCCGTCGGCGACATCGCCGGGATCCGGCGTGCCGGCGGGAAAATAGACCCGGCCGGCATTCGCCGTGTGCGGTCCCATCACGCCGGCGAGGAATGCGCCGTCGGATGTCCGCAGCGCCCCCATGGCAAAGCAGTTCACGGCGGCGGCCGGCGGGAAGCCCCAGTCCCGCCAAGCGACGAAGCTCGCGAAATCAGTCTCGAAGAAGGCGCCGCGCAAGGTCGTGCCGGTCACCTCGGCCTCGTGCAGCAGCAGCACGCGCCCGTTCCACAGTTGCGGAATGGCGCGGCGGCGGGCGGCGAAATGCGCGTCGATCTCGGCGCGGCGCTCGGCTGCGAAGGCCCACGGCTTCGGGACGAAGGCGAGGTCGAGATGATCAATCGGAATGACGTCGAGTCCGCTCATCGGCTGATCATATCCCGACCGGCTCGGCCGCGAAGGTGCGCGTCGGAGCGACGATTTCGTCCTGCGCCTTGACGAGCAGGATTTCGCGCGCGCCTGCCTGCGCGGTGCGGCTCAGGAGACCGAACACCGACGAGGCCGCCCGCGACAGCGCGACGGCGCCCGATCCGCTCTCGAGATAATGAAAGAAGAACAGCGCCGCGATGGCATCACCCGCGCCGTTGACCGATATCGGCAGCCTGGGCGTGCGCACGCGGAAGCGCCCGCCCGGATCGCTGGCGAGAAGATCGATCGCACCCTCCGGCGTGTCCTCGGCGTGCAGCGAGGTGATGAGCACGACACGCGGCCCGAGCGCGTGCACGATGTCCACGGCCGCAAGCACGTCTGCCAACGTGTGCGTGGTGCGGCCGCTCAGGAAATCGAGCTCGAAATGGTTGGGCGTGACGACGTCGGCGGCCGGCACGGCGCGCTCGCGCATGAATTCCGGAATGCCGGGACGCACGAAGACGCCGCGTCCCACGTCACCGATCACCGGATCGCAGCAGTAGCGCACCCTCGGGTTCGCGGCCCGGACCTTGTCGACCGCCGCGAGGATCGCCTCGCCGATCCCGGGCGCTCCCATATAGCCGGAGATCACGCCATCGCAGGTGCCGAGCACCCCGCGCGCCTCGATGCCGTCGACCACGTCGCGGATCAGTCCGGCCTCGAACACCCGTCCCTTCCACTCGCCATAGCCGGTGTGGTTCGAGAACTGCACCGTGTGGATCGGCCAGACCTCGCAGCCGAGCCGCTGCAGCGGAAACACGGCGGCCGAATTGCCGACGTGCCCGTAGGCGACATGCGACTGAATGGAGAGGAGATTCATGTACGCGCCGGCGAACCGTGGGAACCGTGACGATCGCTTTTGCGGCCGAGCCAGCCGAAACCACTCATACCGAAACCATTCATGTGAGCATGGCCCCGAAAGCCGCCGCCGGCTCCGGGACCATGCGCGAGATCAGGGCTCCGGCAGCGCCGCGTTGCGGCGCAACCGCCCTACTTCATGCCGAGCTTCTCGTTCGCCTTCTCGACATACGAATTGGTGTAGGTCTTCGAGAGGTCGATGTTCGCCTTGGCGATCTCCGGCACCGACTGGCTGAACACCGCGAGCACCGCCTGCGCGCCCTTCGGGTCCATGCGGCCGTTGAGCGAATACATCGGGATCGTGTTCTTGAGCGCCGCTAGGTAGAGCGCCTTGTCGGTCCCGACGTAATTCTCCGGCATCTTCGCCATGATCTCTTCGGGGCTGTGGCTGTGAATCCATTTGAGCGTGGAGACGATCGCGTTGGTCATCGCCTGCGTCTCCTTCTCGTGCTTGGCGATCCAGTCGCCGCGCGTATAGAGCGCGCCGCCGGGATATTCGCCGCCGAACACCGCGAGCGTGTCGTGCTGCGTGCGCGTGTCGCTCAAGATGCGCAGGTCCTTGTTCTTGCCCTGCAGCAGCGTGATCGCCGGATCGAGCATGACGGCCGCATCGACCTGTCCCTGCTCCATGGCGGCGACCGCGGTCGCCTCGAGCCCGATGCCGATGACGGCGATCGAGTTGGGATCGACGCCGTTCTTGCTCGCCAGATATTTGAGGAAGAAATCGGTCGAGGAGCCGGGCGCGCTCACGCCCACCTTCTTGCCGGCCAGATCCTTGATCGACTTGATCTTGTCTCCATTGCGCGGCGAGACGACGAGCGCCAGGCCGGGATAGCGGTCGTAGACCACGAACGCCGTGAGTTCCTGGTGCTTGGCGGCGAGGTTGACGCAATGGTCGAAATAGCCCGAGACCACGTCGGCGCTGCCGCCGATCACGGCCGTCAGGGCCTGCGAGCCGCCCTTGAAGTTGACGAGTTCCACGTCGACCCCGGCCTTCTTGAACTCGCCGAGCTGGTCGGCGAGCACGGTCGGCAGATAGCAGAGGCAGCCGGCGCCGCCGACTGCGATCGTCACCTTGGCGGCAGCAAACCCAGCGCTCAGCACCAGCGCGCCTACGGCGGCCAAGCCGCGGATCAGCTTTCCGATCATGGTTTCCTCCCTTGAATTATTGCAGCGACCATAGAGCAGCGGAAACGGCGTGCCTAGACCACGCTCGGCGACAGCGGTAAGGGACCTCGCATCCGCGCTCTGCGCACTTCACCTCGCCCCGTTGGGGAGAGGTCGACTTCTGAGCGCAGCGAAGAAGTCGGGTGAGGGGAAACAAGCACGTCAATAGAGGCATTCGCCCGTCTCATCGAGAGGCGGGGCCCT
>CAYVBN010000610.1:0-3029 GCA_964449645.1 uncultured Hyphomicrobiales bacterium | reverse complement strand
CAGCAGCGCGCGCGCCTCCGCGCCATCGTCGATGAACAGCACGACCGCGGCGCCGCGCGACAGCGCCTCGAAGCCGAGCGCACCCGTTCCGGCGAAGAGATCGAGCACGCGTGCGTCTGCGATCAGATCGCCGTAGGCGTGCATCAGGATGTTGAAGAGCGATTCGCGCAGCCGGTCGGCGGTCGGCCGGATCGCCTGCGACCTCGGTGCGGCAAGGGTGCGCCCGCGAAACCGTCCCCCGACGATGCGCATCAGAGCGCGATCCCGAAAAGTGGACTCCGGTTTTCGGACAAGATCGCGCTCATCTAAGAGTCATTCGAACGTGGGCGCGGCCGCGAGGGACGCGGGCCCGACGAACGGTCGCGCCGCGCTGCGCGGCCGTGGCGCTGCGGCCGTGGTGCCTTCCGTGGCGGTTCCTTCGGCGTGCCGACCCGTTCGACCGTCACCGGCCGGCCCTTACGGTCTGTGAGGAGACCGGAGCGTTTGTTCGCGGCCGGCTCCTCGGATATCTGTTGTGCCTCGCTACGCGCACCACGGAACTTGCGGCGCAGCGGCTTGCCGTATTCGCGTTCACGCCAGGCGTGCTCGCCGCGCGGATGAAATTTCTTCTTTGACTTTGGTGCATCGTCCCGGTGCGCTTCCCGCGGCGTGCGTTCGCGCTCACGTCGATCCCCGGCGCGAAAGCCGCGCGGGTGATCCTGGCCCGCGCGGTCCCGCGGTTGCGGCCGCTCGCGGTCGTCGCGCCGGGGACGAGCGCGTGCATGTCCCTCATCGTCACGTTCGTATTTTCGCTCGCGCCTGCGTTCTTCGCGGGCCGGCGGCGGCTCGGCCTCGCGCGCGACGATCGGGGCGGAGAAGTCGACGCCGGCGAGCGCGGCGATGCGTTCGCCGATCTGCTCGCGCAGCACGCGGGTTCGCACCTCCTCGATCGCCCCTTCAGCGAGCTCGCCGAGCTGGAACGGACCAAACGAGAGGCGGATCAGCCGGTTCACCTGCAGGCCGAGATGCCCGAGCACGTTGCGCACCTCGCGGTTCTTGCCCTCGCGGATCGCGAAGGTGAGCCAGACATTGGCACCCTGTTCGCGGTCGAGCGTCGCTTCGATCGGGCCATAGCGCACGCCGTCGATCTCAACGCCGCCGCGCAGCCGGTCGAGATCGGGTTGGCTGACCCGGCCGAGCGCGCGCACGCGATAGCGGCGCAGCCATCCGGTCTCGGGAAGCTCGAGGATGCGCGCCAGCCCGCCGTCGTTGGTGAGCAGCAGCAAGCCCTCGGTCGCGATGTCGAGGCGGCCGACGCTCAGGAGGCGCGGCAGGTCCTTCGGCAGCGCGTCGAAGATGGTCGGTCGGCCCTCGGGATCGGCGCTCGTGGTCACGAGGCCGCGCGGCTTATGGTAGAGAAAGAGCCGCGTGCGCTCGCGTTGCGGCAGCGGCGCGCCGTCGACCGTGATGCGGTCGCGGGCGGTCACGTTGAGGGCGGGCGAGGTGACGACCGTGCCGTTGACGGCGACGCGCCCGGCGGCGATCCAGTCCTCCGCGTCCCGCCGCGAGCAGAGGCCAGCGCGCGCCATCACCTTGGCGATGCGCTCCGCCTCGCGTGGGGGCGGCGGGGCCGAGGGTTTCGGACGCGGCAGTCCACCTTTGGGCTTTCTGCCGCCGAACTTCTTGCCGCCGGCCGCCTTGCCGGAAAATTTTCGTGACTCCTCGCGGCGCCCTTCGGTCCGAGCCGTATCCGGCCGGCCGCCGCGACGCCACGGACGATCCCCGCCCTCGGTCCGCCGACTGGCGGGGCGGGAGGGATGGCGGCGGCCTCGGGTGTCGTCGTGCTTGCGGGGCATCTCGGGAGTCGGCGATAAGCGTTGCGCCTGATATCAAAATTCCGCCCCGGGGACGAGCCTTTGCCGCAGCCGTCGTTCATGGAACTTGCGCTCGAAGAGGCGCGTGCGGCGGCCGCGGCCGGCGAGGTGCCGGTCGGCTGCGTCATCGTCCACGACGGCGAGATGGTGGCGCGCACCGGCAACCGCACGCTCACCGACCGCGACCCGACCGCGCATGCCGAGCTCCTGGCGATCCGCCAGGCTGCCGCCAGGCTCGGCTCCGAGCGCCTCGTCGGCTGTGATCTCTACGTGACGCTCGAACCTTGCGCCATGTGCGCGGCGGCGATCGCGTTCGCGCGCATCCGGCGGCTCTATTACGGGGCCGCCGACCCCAAGGGCGGGGCGGTCGAGCACGGCGTCCGCTTCTTCTCCTCGCCTACCTGCCACCACCGGCCCGAGGTCTATGGCGGCCTCGGCGAGGCGCAGGCCTCGGCGCTGCTCCGGGATTTCTTCCGCGCGCGGCGCTAAAGGGCGATCCGCAAAAGCGGACCCGGATTGCGCAAGACCCGCGTCAAGCGACCTGACGGGATCGCACGCGCTCACGCGTGCGCCAGCAGGTCCGCGAGCTTCTCCTTCACCTCGGCCTTGACCGGGTCGGCGGCGCGCAGGATGGCGCTCGCCTGGAAGAAATCGAGCATGCGGAAGATGCCGACGTTCGGCCGGATGATGAGGTCGGGCGCGCCGTGCTTGAGCTTTTCGGCGATCAGCACCTGGCCCATGACGGTGATGGTGGCGAACACGGCTTCCCACGGGTCGGGCACCTGGCCGGGCGGCGTCGGCCCGCCGGAGCAATCGACCGCCAGGACGATGTCGGCGCGGCCCGCAAGGTGGCGGAACGGCAGGGGATCGACCGCTCCGCCGTCGACCAGCACATGGCCGTCGATCTCGAGCGGACGCACCAGGCCGGGGATCGCCTTCGAGGCGGCGATCGCCGGACGCAGCGCGCCTTGCGAGAACACCACCTCGCGGCATCCGCTGAGCTCGGTCGCGACCACCAGGAGGGGGATCGCGAGCTTGGCGAAATCGTCCGGCACCGCATCGGGCAGGAAGAAGCTGCCGAACTTCTCGGCGTCGATCAGCATCGGATTGCCGAACGGTGCGGTGAGAAAGGCCGACAGCGCCGCCGCACGCGCGGCAAGCAGCCGACGCCAGACT
>CAYVBN010000609.1:0-1718 GCA_964449645.1 uncultured Hyphomicrobiales bacterium | reverse complement strand
GGCGACGATCCGGCCATCCTGATCGCCGGCGATCGCCAGAAGGGCGAAGCCCGCGCCGGCCTGCCCTTCGGCCCATTCGATCCGCTCGAGCACCGGACTTTCGAAATCGGCCTGCGCGCCTGGGTGGAAGCGCAGACCGGTCTCACGGTCGGCTATGTCGAACAGCTCTACACGTTCGGCGACCGCGGCCGTCACGCGGCGGCGGAAGACCGCGGTCCGCATGTCGTCTCGGTCGGGTACCTGGCGCTCACGCGCCTGCCCGACGGCGACGCGCTGCGCACCACCGGCGCCGGCTTCGAGCCGTGGTATCGCTTTTTTCCCTGGGAGGACTGGCGCGAGAAGGCGCCGGCCATTCTCGAGGACACAATTCTACCGCTGCTGCGCGAATGGGCCGATGTCGCGCCCCCGAAAGAGCGCAAGTCTCCGCTCAGCCGGCGCGAACGTCTGCGCCTGTGCTTCGGCGATGGCGGCAGCCCGTGGGACGAGGAAAAGGTCCTCGACCGTTACGAACTGCTCTATGAAGCCGGGCTCGTCGAGGAGGCGCGCCGCGACGGCCGTCAGGCGGCGCTCGCGCGACGGACATTGCCGGTGCTGGGCGAGCCGATGCGCTTCGACCACCGCCGCATTCTCGCCACGGCGATCGCCCGACTGCGGGCGAAACTGAAATACCGTCCTGTCGTCTTCGAGCTCATGCCGTCCGAGTTCACGCTGACGGAACTGCAGCGCACGGTCGAAGCGATTTCCGGACGCCATCTGCACAAGCAGAACTTTCGCCGCCTGGTGGAGACGGCCGCGCTCGTCGAACCGACCGGCGAAACGTCGACCCGCACGGGCGGGCGTCCGGCGGCACTTTTTCGTTTCCGCCGCGAGGTCGTTCAGGAACGTCCTTCTCCCGGCCTTCGCCTCGGCGCGCGCGGCTGACGCGGCCGACACGACACGCGCCCGCGATCACGGCCTGTTTCTTGCGCGACGACATCGCACGCGTGCACGCAATCGCGGCAAAACATGGTCGAGGTCCCCCTCGACTGCATGGATCGTCACAGCAGGTATGAGAACTTCAGAATTTTGGGACCCAATGCGCGGGTATATCGTTGAACTAGGCCGGCGCAGGAATCCGGCTGCCTCAGACAACAACGTTCGGATTGCCTCAGCCGGTTCGCGGCATCTCGCGATGCCACGACCTTCGTTCCGCGGGTCGTTTCGACGGTCCGTAGCGATGTCACGCATTGGAGGCTGTCATGCAGCATAAAAGCTTGGACGAGATCAGGCCGGTTGCTCAGGTCATTCCCGCAGAAGCCGGCAAGATGTCTCGCCGCGAGAAACTGGAGCGCTGGGCAACGGTACTGGAGAGCTACGAGGGCCGGGTTCGACCTCTTCTGAGGATCGAATACATGCCCGAGCAGGAGCGCGTGCTTCTGCGCGGAGACGAGACCCCGCTGTCCGTGGCTTTCGGCGATCCGGTCCTGCGCGAACAGGGACTTGCCAGTGACCGCTTCGGCGACGCGAAGACGTTCTTCGAACTCACGGACCAGGAAGCGCATCACCTGCTGTGCGACTGCCATTATCATGGAACGATGACGGCGGCCGGCGTGGCGGCGCGCGCGCGTTCCATCGCCAATCGCGTCAGCTTCCGTGAGATCTGGGACCGGACTCGGGAAGCCGCGGCGTCCTGGTGGTAATGGCGCGACGGATGTTCGGCTCACCTGCAGGGTGAAAGC
>CAYVBN010000608.1:0-2471 GCA_964449645.1 uncultured Hyphomicrobiales bacterium | reverse complement strand
GCCGCCAGCACGTTGGCGAAGCGGCGGCCCAGACCGCCCGTCGCGCCGGTCACGATCGCGGCCCGGCCGCTCAGATCGAAGAGTTCTGCCGCCCTCATGAGTCCCCCTCAGCCAGCGTAGAGCACCCGCGGCAACCAGGTCGCAAGGCCCGGCCACATCCACAGCAGCACGAGCGCGACGATCTGGATCAGCACGAACGGAATGATCCCCACGTAGATGTGCAACGTGGTGATCTGCGGCGGCGCCACGCCGCGCAGATAGAACAGCGTCGGCCCAAGCGGCGGATGCATGTAGGAGGTCTGCAGGTTCATCGCCATCAGAATGCCGAGCCACACCGGGTTGACGCCATGCAGCGCCAGGAGCGGCGGTGCGACGATCGGCACCACCACGAAGATGATCTCGAAGGCGTCCATGACGAAGCCGAGCAGGAACATCGCCAGCATCACGGCAAGGATCGCGCCGGCGGTTCCGCCCGGAAGGTTCGACAACGCGCGTTGCACCAGATCATCGCCGCCGAGCCCGCGGAACACGAGGCTGAACAGCGTCGCGCCGATCAGGATGGTGAAGATCATGCTGGTGATCTGCGCCGTCGAAGCGAGCACTTGCCGCAGCACGCCGGCCCGCCGGACGATCGCGACGGCCCGCAGCGTCCCGGCCGCCGCAATCGCCATCAGCCCCAGGGCAAGCACGAGGCCGATGCGGCCCGTGGGATCCGCCGCCTGCGGATCGACGATTGCGCGCAGCACGACGAGGCCGAGGAGCGCCGCGATCGCCGCCGTCACCGGCCACGACGCCTTATGGTCGAGCTTGCGGGCGGTGAGCAGCAGCGCGCCGAAGCCGCCGATGGCCGCCGCCTCCGTCGGGGTGGCGAGCCCGGCGAGGATCGAGCCCAGAACCACGATGATGAGCAGGATCGGGGCGACCAGCGCCTCGCCGAGGCTCGCCATCCGCATGAGACCCCTGCGCGCCACCGGATCGGGCGGGATCGGCGGACAGGCGGCGGGCCGCAGGATCGCCACGCCGACCTGGAACGCGAGATAGAGTCCCACCAGCATGAGGGCCGGGAAAATCGCGCCGGCGAAGAGATCGCCGACCGAGACCGAGTCCGGCGCGAACGTGCCCTTCGCGAGCTGCGCCGCCTGGTAGGCGGTGTTGAGCTGGTCGCCGAGCAGGACCAGGACGGTCGCCGGCGGCATGATCTGGGCCAAGGTCGAGGTCGCCGCGACGGTGCCGGCGGCGAGCCGCGGATCGTAACCGTGGCGCAGCATGGTCGGCAGCGTGATGAGCCCCATCGTGACGGTCGTCGCCCCCACGACGCCCTTCGCCGCCGCGAGCAGCACGCCCACGATGGTGACCGAGATCGCCAGCCCGCCGCGCAGCGATCCGAACAGGCGTCCCATGCTCTCGAGCAGGTCCTCGGCGATGCGCGAGCGTTCGAGCATCACGCCCATGAAGATGAACAGCGGGATCGCCAGCAGCACGTCGTTGCTCATGACGCCGAAGACGCGCTGCGGAAAGGCGCCGAGCAGCGCGAGCGGCATCGTGCCGGTGAGGTCGCCGAGGAGCGCGAAGGCGAGCGCGACGCCGCCGAGCGTGAGCGCGACCGGATAGCCGGCCATCAGCGCCAGGCAGACGGCCGCGACCAGCGCGAGGGCGAGGATGTCGGCGAGACCCATCTGCCTAGGACGGCCTGTCCGCCGCTCCGGCGAGCACGCAACCGGAGCGGATCGCCTGCGCGACGATCTGCAGGCCGAGCAGCAGCCCGAAGGCCGGGATCAGGCTTTTGAGCAGGAACACGAGCGGAAGCCCGCTCGCCTCGCGCGAGCGCTCGAGGATCGCCCAGGAGCGGCCGACATAGGGGAGCGACAGCCAGACGAGGGCGGTCACGAACGGCAGGCCGAGCAGGAGCGCGCCGGCAAGATCGATCACCGCCTTGGCGCGCGGCGAAGCCGCCGCATAGGCGATGTCGACGCGGACATGGCCGCCGCATTGCAAGGTCCAGGCCGCGGCCAGCAGGAACAGGCCCGCATGGGCATAGAGGATCGATTCCTGCAGCCGGATCGACCCGGCCCCGAGCACATAGCGCATCAGCACCAGGGCGACCTGCGCCAGCACCATGAAAAGCGCGCACCAAGCGGCGCCCCGGCCGAGGGCCGCGGTGAGGCGGTCGATGCGGTCGGCGATCACCCCGAGGCGGGCCGCAGCGTGCATGTCTCTCCTCCGCCCGCGAGATGCCGGCCGGCCCCTACAATGGCGCAATCGCCGGCGCTCCAAAAGCATCGCGGCCGCCGATCCGGCTATTTTCGCGCCGCCGGGCCGCCTATATAGGGGCGGAACGGAGTAACCCGATGACCGAGAAAATTCCCGTCACGGTCCTGACCGGCTATCTGGGAGCCGGCAAGACCACCCTCCTCAACCGCATCCTGTCGGAGCCGCACGGCCAGAAGTTCGCCGTCATCGTCAACGAGTTC
>CAYVBN010000607.1:0-8967 GCA_964449645.1 uncultured Hyphomicrobiales bacterium | reverse complement strand
GCATGATCTTGAGGGCGCTCGCGTAGTAGCGCTGCGCCTCCTGGTGCCGGCCCATCTGATCGAGCACGGCGCCCTGCGCCGAGAGGATGCGCCAGTCGGGCTGGTCAGGCGTGTGGGCCCGGCCCAGCACTTCGAGCGCCTGATTGTAGTTGCCGATCTCGGCGAGCGCGCGCCCGTAGGCGCCGAGCAGCGCGCGGTCGCGCGGGTTCTGAATGGAGGCTTGCTCCAGCACGGCGGCCGCCTGCGTGCGCTGCCCGATGCCGCGCAGCGCCTGCGCATAGCGCATCGCCGCCTGAACGTTGCGCGGATTTTCGCGATAGCGCGCGCCCCACGTCTCCGCCTCGATCCGCCAGTCGGCATCCGTGCGCGCCGCGGGCGGACTGGCGAGCGATCCCGTTGTCTCGGTCGAAGCGGTCGTCTGGCAGCCGCCCAGGGCGAGCGCGATCAAGCCGACCGCGGCGATCGCGGGCAGGAGGTTCGCGGGGCGGGCCGGACGTCGGCGCATGAACTTGCTCCGCCGGGCCTGCAAATCTCGACGTGCGCCCGGCTCCCTCAGCAGTAGAGAGTTAACCTTAACGGTTCGTTAATTCGGTATTCTGTGGCCGCTCGCGTCGGCGCCGCCGGCGTGATAGAGCGGGACGATTCCTGCGAGGCCAGTCTCCATGCATCCGCTCTTCGTTGCGCGCGGCAGCACCGGCGCCATCCCCATCTGGTTCGTCACGCCGGACACGTGGAAAGACGTGCGGGCGAGCGGGCAGGCGATCGGCGTGGCGGCCCGACGCTTTGCCGAGTCGGCAGGCTTCGAGCCGAAGCCCGGGCGGCACCTGCTGCTGCCCGGCCCCGACGGCGCGCTGGCCGGCGTTCTGTTCGGGATCGAGCCGGATGCGTCCAAGGACCCGTTTCTTCCGGGCCGGCTTCCGGGGCTGCTCCCGTCCGGCACCTTTCGGTTCGCCGATGTCGTCCACGACCGGCGGCTCGCCGCGCTTGCCTTCGCGCTCGGCAGCTATCGCTTCACGCGCTACCGCCCGTCGGACGGCAAGGAGATCCGTCTCGAGCTCCCGCAGGAGGTCGACGGGGAAGAACTCTCGCGCATCATCGAAGGGGTGACGCTCGCGCGCGACCTCGTCAACACGCCGGCGAACGACATGGGACCGGCCGAGCTGGAGGATGCGGCGCGGGCGCTCGCCAAGCGCCACGGCGCGCGCTTCCGCGCACTCGTCGGCGAAGACCTGCGCGCGGAGAATTTCCCGCTCATCCATGCGGTCGGCTGCGCGTCGGAACGCTCTCCGCGGCTCATCGACCTCACCTGGGGCGACGCTCAGCATCCGAAAGTGACCCTGGTCGGCAAGGGCGTTTGCTTCGACACCGGCGGGCTCGATCTCAAGCCCAGCAGCGCCATGCTGCTGATGAAGAAGGACATGGGCGGCGCCGCCGCCGTGCTGGCGGCGGCCCACATGATCATGGGGGCCGGCCTGAAGGTGCGGCTGCGCGCGCTGATCCCGGCGGTCGAGAACGCGGTCTCGGGCACGGCCTTCCGGCCGCTCGACGTCTATCGCTCGCGCAAGGGGCTCACCGTCGAGGTGGGCAATACCGACGCCGAGGGCCGTCTCGTGCTCGCGGACGCGCTCGCGCTCGCCGACGAGGAGACGCCCGACCTGCTCGTCGACATGGGCACGCTCACGGGCGCCGCGCGGGTCGCGCTCGGGCCCGACCTGCCGCCGTTCTACACGGAGGACGAGGCGCTTGCGTCCGACCTCGCCCGTCATGCGGCCGCCGAGACCGACCCGCTCTGGCGCCTGCCGCTGTGGCGCCCCTACGACTCCATGCTCGACTCGAAAGTGGCCGATCTCAACAACATCGCGTCGGGCGGCTTCGCCGGCTCGATCATCTGCGCGCTGTTCCTCAATCGTTTCGTCTCGGCGGCGAAGAGCTGGCTGCATGTCGACGTCTATGCGTGGACGCCGTCGGCCAAATCCGGGCGTCCGGAGGGCGGCGAGTGCCAGGCGGCCCGCGCGCTCTACGCGCTGCTCAAAGAGCGGTATCCGGCGTGATCGTTTCTCCGCACGAGGCCCGCGGATGACGTTCGATCCCCGATTGACGCCCGCGCGCCCCGATCTCGCCGCCGCGTACCTTGCGGGCCAGGTCGAGGCCGCGCGCTTCGTCGCGGGCGAGACGTGCGAGGTCGTCGAGGCGCAGGCGCCGCTGCGACGGACGCCCTCGCACGATGCGCCGCTCGACACCGAGGCGCTGCGCGGCGAGCGCGTCACCGTCTACGAAACCACCGAGGAAGGCTGGGCCTGGGGCCAGCTCGAAAGCGACGATTATGTCGGCTGGCTGCCGGCCGGTGCGCTCGGCCGTCCGGGCGCCGCGCCGACGCACAAGGTCTCGGCACTGCGCACCTTCGCGTTTCCGGGGCCATCGATAAAGTTGCCGCCGCTCGCGGCCCTTTCGCTCGGCTGCCGGCTCGCCGTCGCGCGCGTCGCGCGCGAATTCGCCGTGCTCGCCGCCGGCGGCTTCGTTCCGGCGGTGCATCTGACGGCGATCGAGACGCATGAGCCGGACTTCGTCGCCGTCGCCGAACGGTTCGTCGGCGTTCCCTATCTGTGGGGCGGCAAGACCAGCCTCGGCCTCGACTGCTCCGGACTGGTTCAAGTCTCACTCGCCGCGGCCGGCATTGCGGCGCCGCGCGACAGCGACTTGCAGGAGAGGGCGCTGGGCGAGGAGGTCGCGCCGGAGCCCGCGGCGTGGCGGCGCGGCGATCTCGTGTTCTGGAAAGGGCACGTCGCCATCGTGCGCGACGCCGCAACCCTGCTGCACGCAAATGCGCATCACATGGCGGTTGCGGTCGAGCCGACCGCTGAGGCGCTCGCGCGCATCGCGGCGGGCGGAGCCCAGGTTTCGAGCGTCAAGAGATTCAAGTCTCCCACGTCAAAAGACTGACATGAGCAAAGCAGGGCGCCCGGCTCAGCACGTCACCTGGCCGCAACGGCGGACCGACTGCACCATTTTGCCGAGCGACTCGCGTCCCGGATAGCCGACGATCGCGGTCGGTCCGAGCACGAAGGAGGGCGTGGCGGCGAGTCCCAGCGCGTTGCCCAGACGCACGTGCGCCTTCATGATCTCGGTTATCTGGTCGGTATTTGCGGCAGGGATCAGCTTCTGCCGGTCGAATCCCAGTTGCGCGGCCGCCGCCAAGGCACGTTCGCCGTCGACGGTGCCACGGCCGGCATAAAGCTCGCGATGGAAACGATAGAACGTCGGCGCCGGCGCGACGGCGGCGAGCGCAAGCTCGACGCGGCTCGCCTCGATCGACGGAATGCCGAGCACCGGGAATGGCACCAGCACGAGCTTGAGGCCATGATCGGTCTGGATGAGCTCGCCGAGCTCCGCGGCCGCCTTGCGGCAGTACGGGCAATTGACGTCGTAGAACTCGACGAGCGTCACGTCGCCGCGCGGATTCCCGACCGCGATCACGCCGGGCATCGCGACGATCTCGCTTGTGCTCCCCGCCGGGATCGGATGATTGGCGACCGGCGACCCGTCGTCGGCCGCGAGCGGATAGCGGGCCTGAGCTCCGGCCTGAAGGGGAAACAAACAGAGTGCGGTCAACACGATCAGCAGGCGGAGCATCGGATCCTCGCGGCAGGCGATCATGGCAGGACAAACCGACGAGTAGGGGAAGCGCGCGCCCAAAACCATTCACGACTGCGGCATCGCCAATCGGTCTAATAACCGGCGGTGCGGTCGACCACGTGGGCGAGGGGAAGCCCCGCCTCGAACCGTTCGATCTGCTGCAACACGTTCTCGACGAGCGCGGCCGGCACCGAAACCGCCGCGTTGTGCGGCGTGATCGTGATATTCGGATGCTTCCAGAGGTCGCTTTCGGGCGGCAGCGGCTCGACCGGGAACACGTCGAGGGTCGCGCCGGCGAGCGAGCCTTCGTCGAGCGCGGCCAGGATGTCGGCGTCGACCTGCAGCCGGCCGCGGCCGGCGTTGATCAGATAGGCGCCGCCGAGCGCGCCGTCGCGCTTGAGCTTGCGAAACAGGGACAGGTTCAGAATCTCTTCCGTGCTCGGGGTATGCGGCAACAGACAGACGAGGATCTCGGTCCGCGCCAGAAAGGCGTCGAGACCCTCCGTTCCGTGGAACGTCTCGATTCCCGCCAGCTCCCGTTTCGTCCGGCTCCAGCCGGCGACGCGAAAGCCGATCCGCTGCAGGCTCTCGGCCGCATCGTGCCCCAGGACGCCAAGCCCCATGATACCGACGCCGACTTCGCTGGCGGCCGGTTGGTCGTGCTCGCGCCATACGTGCCGGCTCTGCTGGGCGTCGTAGAGGCGCTGACGGCGATGATGCATCAGAACGTGCAGCACGACGTATTCGCGCATGCGCATCGTCAGGTCGGGATCCACGAATCGCACGATCGGGACATCGGGCAGAGATGGATCGGCCATAAGGTGATCGACGCCGGCGCCGAGCGATAAGATCACCTTGAGGTTGGGAAAGCCCGCAAGCAGACCGTGCGGCGCCTTCCAGGCGCACACATACGCGACGTCGGCCGGATCGCCGATGTCATCGGGCCAGATACGAATCGGCCGCGCAGGCGCGAGTTTGCGGAACCGCGCCGCCCAGGCGTCCGGATTCGCTTGCGATATCGCCAGCAGGAGTGCGTTCACACGGACACCGATTCGGCCGAACGGAGCATCTGGTCAAGACGATGCCGGTTGAGGGCGAGCCACTGCAACGCGATCACCAGGAAGCCGTTGGCCAGGCGGCCGGCCGTCAGCGCTTCGAGCGCCTCGTCGATGGTCACGCGCACCGGCACGGTTTCTTCCGCTTCCTCCGTCGCGCCGCCGCGCTCGCAGACCTTGTCGGAATCGACGACGCCGAGGAAGAGGGTCGCGTGCTCGTCGGTCACGCCGGGGGTCGGCAGGAACGCCACGAGCTCGATCAGGCGGCTCGGTGCGACACCGATTTCCTCGACGCATTCGCGCCGCGCCGCCGTGACCGGCGATTCCCCGGGATCGACCCGGCCGGCCACGATCTCGACGAGCTCGCCCTTGCCGATGGCGAGATGCGCCGGCAACCGGAACTGCCGGATGAGCACGAGTTCGCCACGCGCCGGGTCGATTGCGAGCACGCCGACCACCTCACCGCCGCGCACGATATCGCGCGTCTGCGCGAGCGGCGGGCGGCCGGCACGCGGCAGCGTCAACCGGTAGCGTTCGTAAGATCGATAGCCGGCCGCCAGGATTTCCGGCGCCGAAACCTCGACCTCGACGCGGCGGTCTGCGAGCGGCTCGCCGGCGGGGGGCGTGTTCATCCTGCTCTATCTCTTCGATGCGAGCCTGAACTTGCTCGAAAACCGGAGTCCACTTTCGGGGATCACGCCTTTTGCCTTACGCATGATCTGATCCGAAAACCGGTCTCCACTTTTCGGGGTCATGCTCATTGCGACACCACGCCCTCGGGCGCGGTTTCGAGGTTGAAGGCGGCGGCGAAGAGGGCGCGCGTATAGTCGCTCTTCGGCCGGGCGAACACCTCGGCCGCCGCGCCCTCCTCGACGATCTTGCCCTGGCGCATGACCACGAGCCGGCTCGCCAGTGCGGCGACGACCTTGAGGTCGTGCGAGATGAACAGATACGTGAGATCGCGCCGCTTCTGCAGGTCGCGCAGCAGGTCGACGATCTGCGCCTGGATCAGCATGTCGAGCGCGCTCGTCGGCTCGTCGAGCACCACAAAGGTGGGCTCGAGCACGATCGCGCGCGCGACCGCGATGCGCTGGCGCTGGCCGCCGGAGAATTCGTGCGGGTAGCGAAACCGGGTGTCGGGATCGAGCCCGACGTCGCGCAACGCGCGCACGACACGATCCTCCCGCTCGCGGTCCGACAGCTTCGGGTGATGCACCCACAGCCCTTCTTCGATGATGTCGGCGACCGACATGCGCGGGCTGAGCGAGCCGTAGGGGTCCTGGAAGACGATCTGCATGTCGCGGCGGAACGGCCGCATGTCCTTGAACTTGAGGCCCTGCAGGCTGCTGCCCATGAACACGATCGGGCCGTCCGAGGAGATCAGCCGCAGGATGGCGAGGCCGAGCGTGGTCTTGCCCGAGCCCGATTCGCCGACGATGCCGAGCGTCTCCCCCTTGCGCACCTCGATGCTCACCCCGTCGACCGCCTTGATGTGGCCGACGATCTTGCGCAGCACGCCGCGCTTGATCGGGAACCAGACCTTGAGGTCGTCGGTGCGTACCACCACGGGCCCGCTGGGATTGAGCGGCGCCGGCTCGCCTTTCGGCTCCGCCCCGAGCAGGTCGCGCGTATAGGAATGCTGCGGATCGGTGAACACGTCGGCCACGTCGCCGTGTTCGACGATCTTCCCGCTCTTCATGACGCAGACGCGATCGGCGATCTTGCGCACGATCCCGAGGTCGTGGGTGATGAACAGGATCGCCATGCCGAGACGCGACTGGATGTCCTTCAGAAGGGCGAGGATCTGCGCCTGCACGGTCACGTCGAGCGCGGTCGTCGGCTCGTCGGCGATCAGCAGGTCGGGCTCGTTGGCGAGCGCCATCGCGATCATGACGCGCTGACGCTGTCCGCCCGAGAGCTGATGCGGATAGCTGCCGAGCCGGCCTTCCGCGTCCGGAATCCCGACCTGGGTCAGGAGCTCGACAATGCGGGCGCGCGCGGCGGCGCCGGTCAGTCCGCGGTGCAGCAGGAGAATCTCGCCGATCTGCTTCTCGATCGTGTGGAGCGGATTGAGCGAGGTCATCGGCTCCTGGAAGATGATCGAGATGTCGTTGCCGCGCACCTGGCGGATGCGGTTCTCGGGCATCGTCAGCAGCGACTGGCCCTTGAACACGATCTCGCCCGACGGGTGATGCGCCGCCGGATAGGGCAGGAGCTTCATGATCGACAGCGCGGTCACCGACTTGCCCGAGCCGGATTCGCCGACGAGGGCCAGGGTCTCGCCCTTGCGGATGTCGAAGGAGACGCGGTCGACGGCGAGAACTTCGCGGTCGCCCTGGCCGAAGGCGACCGAGAGATCCCGGACGGAGAGAAGCGGGGTAGGTCCGGCGTCCATGCGGGTCACCTGAACGTCTTGCGCGGATCGAAGGCGTCGCGCACCGCCTCGCCGATGAAGATCAGCAGCGACAGCATGATGGCGAGCGTGAAGAAGCCGGTCAGTCCGAGCCACGGCGCCTGGATGTTGGCTTTGCCCTGCGAGAGCAGTTCGCCGAGCGACGGCGAGCCCGGCGGCAGGCCGAAGCCGAGGAAGTCGAGCGCGGTAAGCGTCATGACCGAGGAGGACAGGATGAACGGCAGGAACGTCATGGTGGCGATCATGGCGTTCGGCAGCAGGTGGCGGAACATGATCACCGGGTTCGAGACCCCGAGAGCGCGCGCCGCCTGGATGTATTCGAAGTTGCGCCCGCGCAGGAATTCCGCCCGTACCAGCCCGACGAGCGACACCCAGGAGAACAGGAGCAGGATTCCGAGCAGTACGAAGAATCCCGGCACCAGCACCGAGGAGATGATGAGCAGCAGATAGAGCGAGGGGATCGACGTCCAGATCTCGATGAAGCGCTGGAACAGGAGATCGGTCCAGCCGCCGAAATAGCCCTGCACGGCGCCGGCGGCGACGCCGATCACCGAGGAGACGATCGTCAGCGTGAGGCCGAACAGGACCGAGATGCGGAAGCCGTAGATCAGGCGCGCGGCGACGTCGCGTCCCTGATCGTCGGTGCCGAGCCAGTTGTATTCGAGATCGCGGCAGCTCTTGAGCCCCTTGCGCTCGACAACCGGCTGGCACTCCTTCTCGGTGAGCAGCCAAGTGGGCTTCGACGGCGCCGGCGTCGGCAGGTCGAGGTTGTGCGTGTCGTAGGAATAGCGGATCGGCGGCCAGACCATGAAGCCGCCCTTCTCGGCGATCAGTTTCTGCAGGTAGGGGTCGCGGTAGTCCGCCGCCGTTTCGAAATCACCCCCGAAGGTCGTCTCCGGATAAGTCACGAACACCGGGAAGTAGAAGCGACCGTCGAACTTGACGAGGAACGGCTTATCGTTGGCGATGAAATTCGCGAACAGCGAGACCACGAACAGGACCGAGAAGATCCAGAACGACCAGTAGCCGCGCCGGTGCGCCTTGAAGTTCTGCCAGCGCCGCTTGGCGAGCGGCGAGAGATCGATCGCACGAGGCTCCGGCAGCACCGCAAGCCCGGTCGGCGCAACGGCCGTCGTGTCCGGCGTCTTCTGCGTGGTTCTGGCGTCCACCTCAGACCTCCCTGGTCTCGAAGTCGATGCGCGGATCGACCCAGGTGTAGGTGAGGTCGGAGAGCAGGTTCACCACGAGCCCGACCAGCGAGAAGATGTAAAGCGTCGCGAACACCACCGGATAGTCGCGGTTGAGCACGCTCTCGAACCCGAGCAGCCCGAGGCCGTCGAGCGAGAAGATCGTCTCGATGAGCAGCGAGCCGGAGAAGAAGGCGCTCACGAAGGCCCCCGGGAACCCGGCGATGATGAGAAGCATGGCGTTGCGGAAAATGTGGCCGTAGAGCACCTGCCGCTCGTTGCAGCCCTTGGCGCGGGCGGTGAGCACGTATTGCTTGCGGATCTCGTCGAGGAACGAGTTCTTGGTGAGCAGCGTCATGGTCGCGAAGGCGCCGAGCCCCATCGAGATGATCGGCAGCGTGAGGTGCCAGAAGTAGTCGAGGATCTTCTGCCACCAGGAGAGCTGCGCCCAGTTGTCCGAGGTCAGGCCGCGCAGGGGGAAGATGTCGAAGAACGAGCCGCCGGCGAACAGCACGATCAGCAGGATAGCGAACAGGAACCCGGGAATCGCATAGCCGATGATGATGATGCCCGAGCTCCAGACGTCGAAGCGCGAGCCGTCCGAGACCGCCTTGCGGATGCCGAGCGGGATCGAGATCAGATAGGTGAGCAGCGTCATCCAGATGCCGAGCGACATCGA
>CAYVBN010000606.1:0-3064 GCA_964449645.1 uncultured Hyphomicrobiales bacterium | reverse complement strand
GACGTCGCCGAAGCCATTGCCAAGGCCGTGACCGGCGAGGCGAAGCCCGGCGCGACCTACGAGCTGGGCGGCCCCGAGATCTTCAGCTTCCGCGAGGTCATGGAGTTCGTGCTGCAGACCATCGGCCGGCGCCGGCTGCTGGTGCCGGTCCCGTTCGCCCTCGCCAAGTTCCAGGCCGCGTTCCTGCAGTTCCTGCCGAAGCCGCCGCTCACGCCCGACCAGGTGGAGCTGCTGCGGGCGGACAACGTCGTCTCCGAAGACGCCAAGCGCGACGGCCGCACGCTGGCGGCGCTCGGAATCGAGCCGCGGTCCGTCCAGGCGGTCGTTCCGTCCTATCTGTGGCGCTTCCGCAAAGCCGGCCAGTTCACCCGGCTGGTGACCTGAGGACTGGCTCGCACGCCCCGCGGCGGGCTCACTTGCCGAGCGCGAGCCCGACCAGGCCGACCACCCCGACGATGACGCGCCACCAGGCGAACAACGTGAAGCCGTGGCGCGAGACGTAATCGAGAAAGGTCTTCACCACGATCCATCCGCACACGAACGAGGTCGCGAAACCGACCCCGATGATGAGCGTGCTGCTGCCGTTGATCTGCCCCCAGTTCTTGAAGAGGTCGTACGCGAAAGCGCCCGCCATGGTCGGCATGGCGAGATAGAAGGAGAACTCGGCGGCAGAGCGCCGGTCGGCGCCGAACAGCATCGCCGAGACGATGGTCGCGCCGGAGCGCGACACGCCGGGGATCATGGCGAGGCACTGGAACATGCCGATACCGAGATACATCGGCATCGAGAACTTGGTGACGTCCTGATAACGGGCTTCGAGGTCCATCTCGTCGACCCAGAGCAGGATGGCGCCGCCGAGAATGAGCGTGAAGCAGACGATCCAGGGGTTGAACAGGACGTCGGTAATGATGCGGTGCGCCGCCGCTCCGATCACCGCCGCCGGCAGGACCGCGACGAGCACGCCGAGCACGAACCGCCGCGCGCCCGGATCGGTGAACATGCCGGTCGCAAGCTGCCACAGCCGGCCGAAGTAGATCGACAGCAGCGCCAGGATCGCGCCGAGCTGGATCAGGACCGCGAACGTCTTGCCGAAATCCTCGTCGGCGAAGCCGAAGAAGCGTTCGAACAGGAGCAGGTGCCCGGTCGAGGACACCGGAATGAATTCGGTCAGACCCTCGATGACGCCGAGGATGGCCGCCTTGAGAAGATCGAACATCATGCACGAAGACCCCGCGGCGTCCGGCCCATCCGACCGGACGCTGATCGGAAGCCGGTTTTCCGGTCTGGCGCCGCCCGCCCGGGCGCTTTTGGCCCAATGACGCTGCGGTAGCAATGAAAAAGGACCATAAACTTCACAGAATTACCGCCTTCCCGGCCTTTCACCTGCGGCATGGTTTTTATACGGTACCCCGCCTGCGAGCGCCGCCCAGGATTCTCCCGAGACCATGCTGATCCTGCTGCACCATCCCTTTTGTCCGCATTCGCGCTTCGTGCGTCTGGCGCTCGGCGAGTACGGCATCGAACCGAAGCTGATCGAAGAGCGCGCCTGGGAGCGCCGCGAGGAGTTCCTGATTCTCAATCCGGCGGGGACGACCCCGGTGCTGGTCGAAGAAGGCCATCCGTCGATCCCGACGGCTCCGATCATCGCCGAATACCTCGACGAGACGCGCGGCGCCGCGCTCGGCGAGCACCGGCTGCTGCCGGCTGATCCGACGGCTCGCATCGAAGTCCGGCGCCTCTCGGCCTGGTTCAACGAAAAGTTCTTCTCGGAAGTCAGCGGCCCGCTGGTGACCGAGCGCATTCTCAAACGCCATATGCGGCCTGAACAAGGCGGCGGTCCGCCCGATACCGAGGCGATCCGTGCGGCTTTGAGCAACATCCGCTATCATCTCGACTATATCGGCTGGCTGGCGCGCACGCGCGATTGGCTGGCGGGACCGCGGCTGAGCTATGCCGATCTGGCGGCGGCCGCCCATCTCTCCTCCGTGGACTATCTGGGTGACGTACCGTGGCACCAGGACGAGGCGAGCAAGAACTGGTACGCGCGGGTGAAGTCGCGCCCGTCGTTCCGCGCGCTTCTGGCCGACACGGTGGCCGGCCTGCCGCCGTCGCCGGCGTACGCGGACCTCGACTTCTGACCGATCCGGCGGAGCTGAAATCGGCGCTGCGGCACGCCGCGCAGGCGCACGGCTTCGATGTCGTGGGCGTCACCCGCCCGGACGCCGCGCCGCATGCGAAATCCGCCCTCGCCCGCTTCCTCGCCGAAGGGCTGCACGGGGACATGGCATGGCTGGCGGAGACCGCCGAGCGCCGTGCCGATCCGCGCGTCCTGTGGCCGGAGGTCCGGTCGATCGTGATGCTCGGGCTCAACTACGGACAGGACACCGATCCGCTGGCGATCCTCAACGCGCGCGAGCGCGGCGCGATCTCGGTCTATGCCCGCGGCGACGACTATCACGACCTCGTCAAGAAGCGCCTCAAGGCGCTCGCGCGCTGGCTGCTTGCGAGCGCGGGCGGCGACGTGAAAGTGTTCGTCGACACCGCCGCCGTGATGGAGAAGCCGCTCGCCGCGGCCGCCGGCCTCGGCTGGCAGGGCCGGCACACGAATCTCGTCTCGCGCGAATACGGCTCGTGGCTCTTCCTCGGCGCGATCTTCACTACGCTCGATATCCCGCCCGACGAAGCCGAGACGGACCATTGCGGCAGCTGCCGGGCCTGTCTCGACGCCTGCCCGACAGGCGCGTTCCCGGAGCCCTATCGGCTCGACGCGCGTCGTTGCATCTCGTATCTGACGATCGAGCACAAGGGTCCGATCCCGCGCGAATTGCGTGCGCTGATCGGCAACCGCATCTACGGCTGCGACGATTGTCTGGCCGTGTGCCCGTGGAACAAGTTCGCGCAGGCCGGACGCGAGCAGAAGCTCGCCGCCCGCGACGCTCTGCTAGCTCCGGCGCTCGCCGACATTGCGCGGATAGTAGTCGATGCGTTCCGCTCACTGTTCTCGAAATCTCCTGTTTAGCGCAGGGTTCGTGAGCTCTTCGTGCGCATCGTTGTTATAGCTTTG
>CAYVBN010000605.1:0-17886 GCA_964449645.1 uncultured Hyphomicrobiales bacterium | reverse complement strand
TCTCGATCACATCTCCCGCGAGATATCCCACGCGCGTGCGGGACGTCCGGCCGGCATCTGGATGAAGATGAACGCGCTGGTCGATCCCGACATCATCGACGCGCTCTATTCGGCCTCGCGGGCCGGCGTTCCGGTCGACCTCGTGGTGCGCGGCATCTGTTGCCTGCGGCCGGGCGTTCCCGGTCTGTCCGAGAACATCCGCGCCAAGTCGATCGTCGGGCGCTTCCTCGAGCACGGCCGGATCTACTGCTTCGGCGACGGGCACGGGCTTCCTCATCCCAAGGCCGCGGTCTATATCTCCTCGGCCGACATGATGCCGCGCAACCTCGACCGGCGGGTCGAGGTGCTCTGCCCCATTCTCAACCCGACGGTCCACGAGCAGGTGCTCGATCAGATCATGGTCGCCAATTTCAAGGACAACGAGCAGAGCTGGACCTTCCTGCCCGACGGGACCACGACGCGCATCAATCCCGGGCCTGGCGAAGAACCGTTCAACGCGCACAAGTATTTCATGACCAATCCGTCCCTTTCCGGCCGGGGCAAGTCGCTGAAGGAATCCTCGCCCCGTAGTCTCACGCGACGCGCGGAACGTGTCTGAGCGAAAATCGAAGCACCAGCCCGCCCAGGGCCGGCTCGATCACGGTCCTCCGGTCGGCGTGTTCGACATCGGATCGAACTCGGTGCGCCTCGTCGTCTACGAAGGGCTCACGCGCAGCCCGACGGCGATCTTCAACGAGAAGGTTCTGGCCGGGCTCGGCCGCGAGGTGCAGTCGACCGGCCTGCTCGCGCCAGATGCGGTCGAGAAGGCGGTCGCGGCGCTGGTGCGCTTTCGCGCCCTGTGCGACACGATCGGCGTCGAGCGGGTGTGGGCGATTGCCACCGCCGCCTGCCGCGACGCCCGCAACGGGGACGAGTTCATCGAGACGGCGCAGCGCATCTGCCGCACCAAGATCGACGTGCTGTCGGGCAAGCGCGAGGCGGAGCTTTCGGCGCTCGGCGTCGTCTCGGGCATCTATCGTCCGGACGGCATCGTCGGCGACCTCGGCGGCGGGTCGCTCGAGCTCGTTGACGTCCGCGGCGACCGGGTGAAGGGCGGGATCACGCTGCCGCTCGGTGGCCTGGCGCTGCAGGACGTCTCGGCCAATTCGATCAAGAAAGCGGAACCGATCGTCGAGAAAGCCCTGGCGCAGGTTGCGGCGCTCAAGCGCGGGCGCGGCCGCACGTTCTATGCCGTCGGCGGGACCTGGCGCGCGCTGGCCCGCCTGCACATGTGGCAGACCGGATATCCGCTGCACGTGATGCACGGCTATCACATCCCCGCCAGAGAGGCGCTCGAGTTCTCGCGCCTCGTTCACCGGGTCAATCCGGACACGCTGTCGCGCATCGAAGTCATCGCCGATGCGCGACGGCCGCTGCTCGCCTATGCGGCCCTCGTGATGGAGCACGTCGTGCGCCGGGCGCGGCCGAAGGAGGTCGTCCTCTCCGCGCTCGGCGTGCGCGAGGGCCTGCTCTATTCCAAGCTGAGCGCCCGGGAACGGCGGCGCGATCCGTTACTGGCGGTCGCCCGCGACCTCAACCTCCTGCGCTCGCGCTCGCCCGAGCACGGCGAAGAGCTGATCGCCTGGACCGATCGTTTCATGGCCTCCTCGGGGATCGACGAGACCGAGCAGGAGGTGCGGTTGCGCCACGCGGCGTGCCTGCTCGCCGACATCGGCTGGCGGGCCCATCCCGAGTACCGCGGCGAGCAGTCGCTCAACATCATCGCCAATGCGTCCTTCGTGACGCTCGATCACCCGAGCCGCGCGTTCCTCGCCATCACGGTGTTCTTCCGTCACGTCGGGCTGGCGGACGACGAGCTCTCGCCGCACGTGCGCGAGCTCGTGTCGACCCGCCTGCTCGATCGGGCGCGCGTGCTCGGCGCAGCGCTGCGCGTCGCTTATCTGGTGTCGGCCTCGATGCCGGGCGTGCTGCCGAACACGCCGCTCCGCGTCGAACACGGGCGGCTCGTGCTGCGGCTCAAGGGGAAGTTCGCCGCGCTCGCCGGCGAACGGGTGTTCGCGCGCCTGCGCCAGCTCGCCCGCCTCATCGGCCGCGAGCCGGTGATGGCGGCGAAGTAGGGCTCGAACCTGATTTGTAGCTCGAATGGATGTGTTCCCCCGACGCGCTGCACCACACGCGGATAAGTTTACGCAATCTGCGCAGGCTTGATTGCGTATGATGCAGCGCAGATCCCGGGGAGAAAGATTCAAACTGCTGTACCGGCCGTGACGAGGGCCGCCGTCAGCCCCGCTCGACGGTGGCGACGCGGCCCTTCTCGATTGCGAGCGCCAGCTTGCCATGCTTGAGGGCGATCGCCTTCTCGCCGAACATCTCGCGCCGCCAGCCCTTCAGGGCCGGGACTTCCGCCGCGTCGTCGGCGGCGATGCGTTCGAGATCGTCGACGGTCGCGATCACCTTCGCGGCGACGCCGTGCCGCTCGGCGGTCATGCGCAGCAGCACCTTGAGAAGCTCGACCGTCGCGGTGCCGTTCGGCGCCTGCTTGTGGCGCTCGAGCCGCGGCAGGGTCTTGGGATCGCGCGCGAGACCGCGCTTGACCGCCTCGATGATGTCCTGCCCCCATCTGGAGCGCTCGAACCCCTTCGGCAGCGAGCGAAGCCCGGCCAGGCGTTCGGGCGTCGTCGGCGCCTGTACGGCGATATCGCCGATGGCGTCGTCCTTGAGGACGCGCGAGCGCGGCACGTCGCGGGTCTGGGCTTCACGCTCGCGCCAGGCGGCCACCTCCATGAGGACGGCGAGCTCCTTGGGCTTGCGCACCCGTGTCTTCAGCCGCTCCCAGGCGCATTCCGGATCGCCCCGGTAGGTGTCGGGCGAGGTGAGGATCTTCATCTCCTCATAGACCCAGTCGACGCGGCCGCGCTTGGCGAGATCAGCCGACAATGCCAGGTACACCTCGCGCAGATGCGTCACGTCGGAGGCCGCGTAGGCGATCTGCGCCGGCGTGAGCGGGCGGCGCGACCAGTCGGTGAAGCGGTGGGACTTGTCGAGCGTGTCGCCGGTGACGCGCTGGACGAGCTGCTCGTAGGAGATCGAATCCCCGTAGCCCAGCACCATGGCGGCGACCTGGGTGTCGAAGACGGGATGCGGGATGAGCTTGGCGCGGTGCCAGACGATCTCGATGTCCTGACGGGCGGCGTGAAAGACCTTCAGCACGTTCTCGTTCGCCATCAGCGCGTGCAGCGGCGCGAGATCGATGCCCTCGGCAAGCGCGTCGACCACGATGGCCTCCTCGGAGCTCGCGATCTGGGCGACGCAGAGCAGGGGATAGTACGTGGTCTCGCGCAGGAACTCGGTGTCGACCGTTACGAAGGGGTGGCGTGCGAGCCGCTCACAGGCGGCAGCAAGGTCGCGCGTCGTGGTGATCGGTTCCATCAGGGCTAGGGGTGCATTCGACAAACGTGAAAAATGACTCGCAATGATCTTCGGCGCATGTCCGCAGGACCGCGCGCGAAGGGGCGCACGCTCGGACCGCTCGAGGCTCTCGGCCCCGACTGCCGCGGACGTGCGCCGTCGCCCCCGTCGGTCCTAGCCAAAAATTTTACACGGCGAAACATCTAATACACCGTTTCAAGGCACCTGCGACCGCAGCGCCGCAGTCTTGCTGCGGCGCTGCGCAGCCGTGGCGGCCGGCCGCTCGCCTTGTGCACGTGCAGCAGAACAGTCAAGTTCCGCGCACGCGCGGCATCTGGATGAACTCCCACGGCGAGGGCATCGGCCCGACAGGCACCTCGATCAATGTCGGCCCATCGTGGCGGGCGAAGGCGCGGCGCAGCGCCGTCCGCAGCGTGTCCGGCGAGGTGGCCTGCTCTGCTGCAGCGCCGAAGCTCTCCGCGAAGCGCACGAAATCCGGGTTGGCAAGGTCGCTGGCGATCAGGCGGTTGCCATAGCCGGTTTCCTGGATCCGTCTCACATTGCCGAACGCATCGTCCCGGAACACGACGGCGACCAGCGGAATGCGGTGGCGCATCGCGGTCGCGAGTTCGTTCCCGGTGTAGAGGAACCCGCCGTCGCCGCTGATCGAGAGCACCGGCACGTCCGGCCGGGCATGCTGGGCGCCGAGCGCCGTCGCGTATCCCCAGCCGAGATTGTCCTGATAGCCGGGCGAAAGGAACGTGCGCGGCCGACAGACCGGGAACGCGAGCCGGGCGGCGAAGCCGATCTGCGTGACCTCGTCGACGAAGATGCCGTCGTCCGGCAATTCCGCCCGGATCGCGTCGAGATAGGCGATCTGCGGCGCGAGCTTGGCCAGGCGCTTCGCCCATGCAGCCTGGCGCTGCTGAATGTCGGCCGTGCGCGACGGGCGTTTCCGGTTGTACGCCGGCAGCATGTCGAGGAGCCGCCGCAGGATCGGAGCGGCGTCGCCGATCAGCGCGGCCGCGGGTGGCCGCACGCGCGCCGGTTCCGCCGGATCGGCATTGACCCAGACAACGGCGAGATCGTCGTCCGTCCCCCATTCCGTCTGTCCGATGAACAGCCGGGTGCCGACCGCGAGCACCACGTCCGCCTCGCCCCACAGCTCATGCCCGAGCGGAAGCGTCACGCTCAGCGAATCGCGGCTGTCGAGCACGCCGCGTCCGCGCCGATAGCCGAGCACCGGCGCCTGCAGGGCGTGGGCGAGCGCGGTGACTTCCGCCGAGGCGTCCTGCGCGCCGCCGCCACAGACGATCAGGGGTCGCCCGGCCGCCCCCAGCCGTTTCGCCGCCGCGCGCAGCTCGGTCTCGTCGATCTCCGGTTCCGGCGAGGGAAGGGGCGGGCAGGGTTCCACCGCGCCCTTCGCGCCCCAGATGTCGATCGCGCATTCGAGTGCCGCCGGGCCGCGCCGGCCGGTCCTCGTCGCCCGTATCGCCTCGGCGACGAGTCGCGGGGCGCCTGCCGGGTCGCGGATACGGGCGGAGAAGTCCACCAGCCGCGCCAGGAGACCCGCCTGATCGCGGATTTCGTGCAGGTGCCCGAGGCCGCGGCCGATGTCCGCCTCGGGGATTTGGCCGATCAGCCCCAGCACCGGGGCATTCATCGCATAGGCGGTGAGGAGCGCGGCGCCGGTGTTGAGCAGGCCCGGGCCCGGCACCACCGCGTAGGCTTGCGGCCGTCCGGTCGCGAGCGCCGCGCCGAGCGCCATGTAGGCGGCGCCCTGTTCGTGGCGCGTGTGGATGGTGCGGATCTGCCCCGAGGCCCGGAACAGGGCATCGAACAGCACGTCGTTGTGCACGCCCGGCAGGGCGTAGATCGTGTCGATGCCGTGGGCGACGAGGGACGCGACGGTCGCCTCGGCCGTGGTCATGGTCTGCATCGGCTCGGGCTCGTCTCTGGGCGTGGTCCGACTGTGCAGATCGGGGCCGGCCTGTCGACTCCGGAGTCCATGATCGTCGATGGCTTGGCGGCAAACATGGACTCGTGTCCCGGGTCTCCAGCGCGGTGCGAAGGACCGCGCTGGAGACCCGGGATCCAAGGGGCTGACCCGAGCTACGATTTGAATTGAGACGGGCCCCGGCTCTGCGGTGCACCACGCGCTGAGGGCGCGTGCTACATCGCGTCCGGGGCACGAGCGGAGAGATGCGTTCTTGGCCGGATCCTGAAGCCGGGCCGCTGGCCTTCGCCTTGACAAAGCGGGGCGCGCGTGTGTTGGTCCGGCCTCCTGCGGGCGTCCTCGCCCGCTTTCCCCAGGGTCCGAGGCATGCACCGCTACCGCACCCAGACCTGCGGCGCGCTCCGCGACAGCGACATCGGCAAGACGGTCCGGCTCGCCGGCTGGTGCCATCGCATTCGCGACCACGGCGGCGTCCTGTTCATCGACCTGCGCGACCATTACGGCATCACCCAGGTGGTGGCCGATCCCGACAGCCCGGCCTTCCGGGACGCCGAGAAGCTGCGTTCGGAATGGGTCGTGCGGGTCGACGGCAAGGTGCGAAAGCGCCCGGAGGGGACGGAAAACCCCGAGCTTCCCACGGGCCAGGTCGAAGTGTTCGCGACCGAGATCGAGGTCCTCGGGCCGGCGGGCGAATTGCCCATGCCGGTGTTCGGCGATCAGGAATATCCCGAGGAGATCCGGCTCAAGTACCGCTTCCTCGACCTGCGCCGCGAGCGCCTGCACCGCAACATCATGAAGCGTGGCGCGATCATCGACTCGCTGCGCCGGCGCATGCGGGAACAGGGATTCTTCGAGTTCCAGACGCCGATCCTGACGGCGTCCTCGCCCGAAGGCGCGCGCGACTTCCTGGTGCCCTCGCGCCTGCATCCGGGGAAGTTCTACGCGCTGCCGCAGGCGCCGCAGCAGTTCAAGCAGCTCATCATGATCTCGGGCTTCGATCGCTATTTCCAGATCGCGCCCTGCTTCCGCGACGAGGACGCGCGCGCCGACCGCAGTCCCGGCGAGTTCTATCAGCTCGACATCGAGATGAGCTTCGTCACGCAGGACGACGTCTTCGCGGCGGTCGAGCCGGTGCTGCGCGGCGTGTTCGAGGAGTTCGCCGAGGGCAAGCCTGTCACGCCGAAGTTCCCGCTCATTCCGTATGCCGACGCCATGCGCCGCTACGGCACCGACAAGCCCGACCTGCGCAACCCGCTCGAGATGCAGAACGTCACGGATGCGTTCCGCGGCTCCGGATTCAAGGTGTTCGCCAACCTGATCGCCTCCGATCCGGCGGTCGAAGTGTGGGCGATTCCCGCGCCGAAAGGCGGCAACCGCGCTTTCTGCGACCGCATGAACGAGTGGGCCAAGGGCGAGGGCCAGCCGGGTCTCGGTTACATCTTCTGGCGTGAAGGCGAGGAGGGCGGCGCCGGGCCGCTCGCGAAGAATATCGGGCCGGAGCGCACCGAAACCATTCGCCGCCAGCTCGGCGTCGGAACGGGCGACGCGGTCTTTTTCGTCGCCGGCAAGCCGCGCGAGTTCGTCAAGTTCGCCGGGCCCGCGCGCACGAAAATCGGCGAAGAGCTCGGGCTCGTCGCGAAAGATCGCTTCGAGTTCTGCTGGATCGTCGATTTCCCGATGTACGAGTGGAACGAGGAGGAGAAGAAGATCGACTTCTCCCACAACCCGTTCTCGATGCCGAACTATCCGGTCGAGGACTTCCTGGCGCTCGATCCCAACGACCGGGAGACGATCCTCGGCATCAAGGCGATCCAGTACGACATCGTGTGCAACGGCGTCGAACTGTCCTCCGGGGCGATCCGCAATCACCGCCCGGACGTGATGAAGAAGGCGTTCGCCATCGCCGGCTACGGCGAGGACGTGCTGGAAGCGAAGTTCGGCGGCATGCTGCGCGCCCTCTCGCTCGGCGCGCCGCCGCACGGCGGCATCGCGCCGGGCGTCGACCGCATCGTCATGCTGCTGTGCGGCGAGGAGAACCTGCGCGAGGTGGTGCTCTTCCCGATGAACCAGCGCGCCGAGGATCTCCTCATGGGGGCGCCTTCGGAAGTCACGCCGAAGCAGTTGCGCGAGCTGCACATCAGGCTCGCGCTTCCCGCAAAGCCTGACGAGCGCGCCTGATACTCCGTACGCTCGCGCTGCGTTTGGCGGGACGACAGCGATTCTGGCTCCCGGATCTGCAGCGCGGTACTTCGCACAGCGCTGCGTCCGGGAAACGAGAATGAGCTTTTGGGTGCTCCGTCGCCCTTGATGGCATGCCCCAGGCGCACCGCAGCGCGCGCCGACAAGTTACACAATCTGCACAGGCTCGAACGCGCGGCGCGGTGCAGACCCGGGGGCCACGCTGTCACGCGCTGTGACGCAAGGCTCCCGCCGTGCCCGCATAGCGCACTTCTGCCGGCTCCCGTTCGCAATGCTTCCGTCCGCGTCGGCATGCGGTTAAATAAACCGTAGTCGCTGGGCTGAATCGGGAGAAGGCCGTGGCATCTGATTTGTCGGACGACCTGCGCACGGGCGCGCTCGTCTATCATCGTCTGCCGAAACCCGGAAAGCTCGAAATCCAGGCGACGAAGCCGCTCGGCAACCAGCGCGACCTCGCGCTGGCCTACACGCCGGGCGTCGCCGCCGCCTGCCAGGCCATCGCCGCCGATCCGCTGCAGGCCGCGGAGCTCACCAGCCGCGCCAACCTGGTCGCCGTCGTCACCAACGGCAGCGCGGTGCTCGGCCTCGGCAATATCGGCCCGCTCGCCGGAAAGCCCGTGATGGAGGGCAAGGCGGTCCTGTTCAAGAAATTCGCCGGCATCGATGTCTTCGACATCGAAGTCGCGGCCTCCGATCCCGAGCGCCTGGTCGAGATCGTGGCGGCGCTCGAGCCGACGTTCGGCGGCATCAATCTCGAGGACATCAAGGCGCCCGAGTGCTTCGAGGTGGAAGCCAAGCTCAAGGAGCGCATGAAGATCCCGGTGTTCCACGACGATCAGCACGGCACCGCGATCATCGTCGGCGCGGCGGTCTACAACGCGCTCTACCTGACCGGGAAGCGCATCGAGAACGTCAAGATCGTCACGTCCGGCGCCGGCGCCGCGGCGCTCGCCTGCCTCAACCTGCTCGTCACGATGGGAGCCCGGCGCGAGAACATCTGGGTCACCGACATCGAAGGCGTGGTCTATGAGGGGCGCGCGACCCTGATGGACCGCTGGAAAGCGGCCTATGCCCAGCGCACGGACAAACGCAAGCTCAGCGACGTGATCGACGGCGCCGACGTCTTCCTCGGGCTTTCCGCGCCGGGCGTGCTCACGCCCGATATGGCGAAACGCATGGCGGAGCGGCCGCTCATCATGGCGCTCGCCAATCCGCTGCCGGAGATCATGCCGGACGAAGCGCTCAAGGCGCGTCCCGACGCCCTGATCTGCACCGGGCGCTCGGACTTCCCGAACCAGGTCAATAACGTCCTCTGCTTTCCCTACATCTTCCGCGGCGCGCTCGACGTCGGCGCCACCACGATCAACGAGGAGATGAAGCGCGCGGCCGTCGAAGCGATCGCGGCGCTTGCGCGCGAAGCACCCTCCGATGTCGCGGCGCGCGCCTACGGCGGGGAGGCGCCGACCTTCGGCTCCGGCTCGCTCATTCCCAACCCGTTCGACCCGCGCCTCATCCTGCGGATCGCGCCGGCGGTGGCCCGCGCGGCGATGAACTCAGGCGTCGCCACGCGGCCGATCGGCGACTTCGGCCAGTATCATGAACGGCTCAACGGTTTCGTGTTCCGCTCGGGCTTCGTGATGAAGCCGGTGTTCGCGCGCGCCAAGACCGCGCCCAAGCGCGTCGTCTACGCCGAGGGCGAGGACGAGCGGGTGCTGCGCGCGACGCAAGCCGTGGCCGAGGAGGGGCTCGCGCGGCCGATCCTCGTCGGCCGTCCGGGCGTGATCGAGGCCCGTCTCGAGCGCTACGGGCTCGCGATCCGTCCGGGGCGCGAATTCGAGCTCATCAATCCGGCGGACGATCCGCGCTACCGCGCCTACGTTCAGAGCTACGTCGAAGCGGCCGGCCGCCACGGCATCACGCCCGATGCGGCGCGGACGCTCGTGCGCACCAATGCCACCGTCATCGCGGCGCTCGCGGTGCGCCGTCGCGAAGCCGACGCCATGATCTGCGGCCTCGAAGGCCGCTTCATGAGCCACCTGCGCCACATCCGCCAGATCATCGGCGTTGCGCGCGGCGCGCGCGACTTTGCGGCGCTCTCGCTCGTCATCACGACCAGAGGGGCCGTGTTCCTGGCCGACACCCAGATCCGTCCGGATCCGGACGCGAGCGAGATCGCGGAGATCGCGGTGTTCGCCGCGGCGCACGTGCGGCGCTTCGGCCTCACACCGAAGATCGCGCTCGTGTCGCATTCCGATTTCGGCAGCTACGACACGGATTCGGCGCGCAAGATGCGGCTCGCGACCGAGCTTCTCGCCGCGAGCCATCCGAGTCTCGAAGTGGACGGCGAAATGCACGCGGATTCGGCGCTGAGCCCGTCGTTGCGCGACCGCGTGTTTCCCCATTCGCGGCTCAAGGGCGAAGCCAACGTGCTGATCATGCCGAATCTCGATGCGGCCAACATCGCCTATCAGATGATCACGGTCTTGGCCGACGGACTTCCGGTCGGCCCGATCCTGGTCGGCACGGCGCAGCCGGCGCACATCCTCACGCCCTCGGTCACGGCGCGCGGGCTCGTCAACATGACCGCGGTCACGGTGGCCGAGGCCATGGATGGGACACAGGCCCAGCTCTCGCTCGGCTTCACCGGGAGGCTTCAAGGCTCCTGAGCCGGACTGCGGCGACGCACGCCGGCGCAAGATCAAACAGTCGCGCGTGAGTCCGGGTCGGCGGCATCACGCGCAACCGAGGCTGCCGCAAAACGCGCGCAATTTGCCGCGCCGGCAAAATCCACTTGATCCCCCGCCGCTCTGTGATTATGTCCCGACAGCCGCTGTGATCGGTCCTGCGCGGACCGGTCGGCGGCATTCGCTTTATTCGCTTCCGTGGCGCCGGTTCGCCGGCATCTCGGGTTCGATCTCTGGTTGGGGAGGACGGCATGCGCCAGAACGCCCTCTTGCGATCGGGGAAGGGCTTGGGAGTCCCAGGTACCACCCGAAATTCAGCAGAAAAGGTGGCCAGCGGCGGAACGCCGACGGGCGATCGTCACGATCATTTCGTGGTCAGGCACGGCGTGCGCTGCGCCGGCGCGCACCTCATCGTCGATCTCTACGAGGCCGATCGTCTCAACGACATCGACCACATAGAAGCGACGTTGCGCCGTTGCGTCGAGGCTGCGGGCGCCACGCTGCTGCACATCCATCTGCATCACTTCCAGCCGAACGGCGTGTCGGGCGTGGCGGTGCTTGCCGAGAGCCACATCTCGATCCACACGTGGCCGGAGGCCGGCTATGCCGCCCTCGACGTGTTCATGTGCGGAGAGGCGGAGCCCGACAGGTGCGTGCCCATTCTGCGCGAGGCCTTCGCCGCCAAGCGCGTGGCCGTCAGCGAGTTGTTGCGCGGCCAGGGCGCCTGAGACGTCCCGAGCAGTGGCGGTCCGAGACCGGACTCGCACGCCGGTTTTGCGTCAGATCGCGCTCTCTCTTGATGAACTGGCGCATGATCCTGCCGGCGAACCATTCACGCTTCGCCGGGTCATGCGCGAGCGCGATCCGCAAAAGTGGAGGCCGGTTTTGCGCAAGATCGCGCTCTGACTTTATAACGTAGCGCATGATCTGTCGGCGAACCGGATCATGCGCGGAGTTGCGGATCATGGTTGAGAAACGCTGGATCGCGGAGACGCTGTTCGAGGCGCTCGGGTTCCGCACGAGCTACGCGGCCGACAAGGTTCTCTACGAGACGCGGACCGATCATCAGCACCTCGTCCTGTTCGAGAACGAGTTCTTCGGCAGAATGCTGATGCTCGACGGCGCGGTGCAGGTCACCACGCGCGACGAGTTCATCTATCACGAGATGATGACGCACGTGCCGCTGTTCGCGCACGGCCGCGCGCGGGAGGTTCTCGTCGTCGGCGGCGGCGACTGCGGGATCGCCGAAGAGGTGCTCAAGCATCCGTCCGTGCAGCGCCTCACCCAGGTCGAGATCGACGCGTCCGTCGTCGACTTCGCCAAGGAGCATTTTCCCGAATTCACCGGTCCGGTGCTGTCGGATCCGCGCTTTGAGCTCCTCATCGACGACGGAATGGCGTTCGTGGCCCGCACGGACCGGCGTTTCGATGTGGTGATCGTGGACTCGACCGATCCGCAGGGGCCGGGCGCGGTCCTGTTCACCCGGGAGTTCTACGCGGGTTGCCGGCGCTGCATGGCCCCCGGCGCCGTCATGGTGACCCAAAACGGCGTGCCGTTCCTGCAGCCGGACGAGCTTGCCGCGTCGGTCCGGCACTTCCGCAGCCTGTTTGCCGACGGCGCCTGTTACGTAGCGGCAATCCCGACCTATGTGGGCGGGCACATGGCGATGGGGTGGGCGAGCGACGATCCTGGGCTGCGGCGGGTCGCGGCGGAGGCCCTGGCCGAGCGCCATGCCCAAGCCGGAAGCTTCGCGACCCGCTACTGGACCCCGGAGGTCCAGGCGGCGGCCTTTGCGCTCCCGCGCTTCATCGCCGAGGCGATCGGGCGCCCGGACGAAGGGCCGGCCAGTTCCACGGCAGCGGTTACGCGCGAGTAACCATGTCGCGGTCAAACGACCGGAATGGAACAGGAAACCCGAGTGTTTTCCTTCAGTTAAACTCGCTTTAAGGCTGCCACGGGACACTGCGCCCGGCACACGTTGAGGGCGCTGTGATCTCGCCGAGGCAACGCAGAATCGTGGCTGTCATCCTCGGCATCGTACTCGCCGGGGCGCCGGTGATCGGATTCCAGTACTGGCTGCAGAATCTGATCGAGCGGCAGGGCCAGAACGAGGTGGAAGTTTCCGCCAAACGCGCGGTCTCGCTGGCCGACGCGCGGATCGGGCGTGTCGTGCAGAGCCTGGAAGAGCTCGCCGAGGCCGGGATCGACTCCTGCAGCGGCGATCATCTCGACGTGCTGCACCAGACCGCCTTCACCACGTCGCCGCTCAAGGAGCTGTCGATCGTCGGCCCTGACGGGCAGACGTTCTGCACCGATCTCGGCATTCCGCTCGGGCCCTGGACGGTGTTGAACCCGCAGACGGGGCGGCCCGGCGACATTCTGATCGAGGTGCTGCGCTTCCAATTTCGCAACGGCAACCTCGTGCGCGTGCGTCGCGTCGGCCCCGACGGGATCGGGATCGCGGCGACGATCCCGGCCGACGTCCTGATGCTTCAGGTGGCGACCAAGGGCGGACCGTTCAACGGCTATGCCCGTCTGACCACGCGGGACGGCACGTTCATCGGCGAAGGCGGCTCTCCGCCTCCGGCCAACGCTCCCAAACGCGAGCTCTTCGCCGCCTCGGATCAGTCGAGCCGCTACGGGATCACGGTCTCGGTGAGCGTGCCGAAGGCGAAGATCGTCGCCAGCAACAGCGACATCCGCAACATCGGAACGGTCGTCACCGGGGTCCTGTCGTTGGCGCTGTTCGTGCTCGCGCTGCTCCTCTCGCGCCGCCAGCAAGACAATCCGATCACGGAACTGCGCCGCGCGCTCGAAGCCAACGAATTCACGCCGTACTATCAGCCGATCGTCGACATCACCTCGGCCCGGCTGCTCGGCGCCGAGGTCCTGGTCCGCTGGTGCAAGCCGGACGGCACGGTCATTCCGCCGGGCGCCTTCATCCCCCTCATGGAGCAGAGCGGACTGATCGTCGACCTGACCCGCAACCTGATGCGCCGCGCATGCGAGGAGATGGCCGACGTCTATGTGCGCCGGCCGCATCTCAAGATCAGCTTCAATCTGACCGCGCAGCATTTCATGGACGAGACGGTCGTCGAGGAGATCAGGGACACCTTCAGCCGCTCGAAAATCCAGCTCAGCCAGGTCGTGCTCGAACTGACCGAGCGGCAGCCGCTCGAGAACCTAACCACGACGCGCCGGGTCATCGCCTCGCTGCAGGGCCTCGGCTGCCAGGTGGCGCTCGACGACGTCGGCACCGGCCACAGCGGCCTCTCGTCCATCCTCAAGCTCGGCGTCGACGTCATCAAGGTCGACAAGATCTTCGTCGACTCCATCAGCACCGAGCGCAATTCCGCCGCCATCGTCGAGACGCTGGTCGATCTCGCGCACAACATGCGCATGGACATCATCGCCGAGGGCGTCGAGAACTTCGACCAGGTGGCGGACCTGCGCGAGCGCGGCGTGCGTGCGGCCCAGGGCTACGTCTTCGCACCGCCGCTGCCGGGGCCGCTGTTCCTGCAACTGCTCGAGGCGAGCGATCCGCTTCCGGTGACGTCGAACGGGCAGGCCGACGTGGTCCATTACGCCCACGGGCGAATCGTCGCGGCCTGACGCCTCCGGCCGGACAGCGCCGTCCGCTCGCAGGCGTCCGCCGGTTCTCGGGATTTCCGCTCAAGTCGTTGCCCCGCCGGAGGGCTTTGCGATGCGGTCACCGTCCTCCGGTGGGCGCTCCGCCATAGATTTGATCGAAATGGCAGTCTGACATACGAATGCCCGTGGTGGAGGGATAAGGAGAAAGACATGATTCGGACCATTGGAGCCGGGGCTCTGCTCGCACTCGCCGCAGCCATGCCCACCCAGCAGGCGGCCGCGCAGGACGCGCTCGGCGGGGCGATCGTCGGCGGCGCGCTCGGCGGCATCATCGGCGGCGCGGCCACCGGCCGAGCAGGAGGCGCCATTGCGGGAGCCGCCATCGGCGCGGCCACCGGAGCCGTCATCGCCAACGAGGCGCAGCGCCGGCGCGGCGGCTATTACTGGTGGCACGGAGGCTGCTACTACCGCTATCCGAGCGGCGAGTGGATCCACGTCGCCCGTCGCCGCTGCTTCTGAGCGCAGACTCGCTCCGCTCGCGCATGATCCGGCGAGCGTGGGCGCTTCCGGAAAGATCATCCGCCAGTTCATCAAGTTGGAGCGCGATCTGACGCAACCGCGGTATCCGCTTTTGCGGATCGCGCTCTCACATCTGCACGACACGCGACAACCGCCTCGCGTCCGCGCGGGGCGGGACTTTCCGATGTATCCCGGTTGGATCGGGCGCGCCGCTCAGGCGACGGAGTCCGCGGCCGCCTTGCGGCGCGCGTGATAGAACCCGAGCACGCGCCGGGCGGTCTGCTGCTGCAGCTTGCCGAAGCTCTGCATGGCCCGCTCGAGATCCTGGGCGGACATGCCGCGGTCAGCGGCCTGCATCAGCAAGATCGCCTTGGCGGTCGTCCAGGACAGGTCGGCCACCTTGGCAAGGATGAGTGCGATTTCGGCGCCCGTATCGAGCAGCGCCTGCTCGACGACGTCGATCGGAACCGCGCACAGGAGCGATAGCGCGACGGCGGTCTCCTCGAACTTCCGGTCGCGTGCGAACTGATAGACCTGCTCCTCGCCGAGCCGACGCGTCCGGCGCAACTCCTCGACCTCGCTCATCGCCGCCGTGTACTGCCGCGATGCGCTTCGCACCTCGCTGCGGATGCCGCCGACGACGTCGGCCAGAACATCGCGCACCGCGGTGGCGGCGTCCGGATTGGCCGCCATCAGCCGTTCCCGCACGGCCGCTGAAGCCTTCTCGATCAGCTTGAGGAAATGCTGCGGTGGGATATCCCGGCGCATTCCGACCTGGGTGGCGAGCGCATCGTCGTTGGTGGCGCGCATCACCAGCAGCCGGAAGCCGGCGTCGGAGAAGCGCGCGCCCCGGTTCTTTGCCACCGATTGCACCACCCGCTCGTTGCCGTGCTCGACCAGCACGTCGGTGACCGCCTCGCTCAGCGCGCGGCGCTCCGAAATGGCCAGCAGGTGCAGCTGGCTCTTGGTCCGCGCATTAGCGATCAGGTCGTCGTCGGCGAGCCGCTCGGAGCCGCTGAGCACCGGGTGCGCGACCTCGATGTCGTCATGGAACGCCAGCGAGCGCATCACCTTGGGCGGAGCGTTCTCGATCGGGGCGAGCAGGGTGGCGAGCTTGGCAAGGGCCTTGGCTTCGATCCGTTCGGCGATCTTGAGGATGACGTCGTCGAAGATTCCGATCTGCTCCTCGGTGTAGGTCGAGGCGCCGGTCATGAACAGGTCGGTGACGCGGGAGAGGGCCTGGATCCGTTGCGCGTTCGTGCCGGAGGACAGCGCGCTTTCGAGTTCGTCGATGAGCGATGATGTGCTGGTCATGAACGATCGCAATCCGAATGCGGCAAGCCGGGGTAGGCGAAGGCGCGAGCACTATGCCGCCTAACGCTAAAGAAACGATTGCCGCCGACGCCGCCGGCGGTAACCCTTTGGTAACGATTGGTTTTCGCCGGTGCGGGGGCCGTCAGATGGTGACGTAACGGAGCAGGGAGAGGATGCCGATGATGATCACGACCAGGCGCACGATCTGCTTGGCGCGCCCGTCGATCGGCAGCAGGTTGACGAGATAGAGCACCAGAACAACCACCACGAACGTAATCAGGATGCTGATGAGGAGCGACATCGCCTGTCCTTTCCGGGGTAGGTTCGTACCTCGCCGTGCTCCTCAACGCCGCCGCCGGGGGCAAAGTTCCCGGTAAGGCGATCCTACTTTGCGTGGATCGGGCGGTGGGGCGCCGGCTCCCGTCCGCCGGCGCCAGGGGAAATGCCCATGCCGTTGCGCACCTCCGAGGGCACCCGATAGTCCTCGAAGATTCGCCGGCTGTCACGCAGTCCGCAGGTCTCCCGCTGCACGATGAACTGCCAGAGCGCCGTTGCGGCCTCGGCGACGAGCTGCCGGCGCGCCGCGGCAGCGTCCTGGCCCGGCTTGCCCGCCCGGGCGGCGTCGTGGTCCCGAAGCGCTGCCAGCGCGCATTCGAGCTTGTGTCCGAGCCGACCGAGCGCCGAGGCCATTTCGCGCGCGATCTCGACATCGAGTGCCGTGGCCGGTGTCTCGTGCGGTTTGGGCAGTCCTCGTGGCGGTCGCAAGCTCATGCCAAGTCCGTACGGAGTCCTCGGGGCGGAAAGTCGCCATTGCGGCGGCGGAACGCAAGCCATTCGAACGCAGCGGCGCGGAACAAAACTCAGCCGCGGCGAGTTGAAACGTGGTGCTCAGGTATTCCGGTCGCTGACAAGCGGGATCGATCATGGCTGCAAAGCGCAACGCATTGGAGCGCACCTTGGACAAGGCGCGCAGTTTGCTGTCGAGCTACGTCGTGCCGGGACGCAAATCGGCGGAAGCGACGCTCGAGGAGCTTCTGCGCATGCTGCGCCAAGCGCGCAGCGTGGTCGCAAGCGAACGAAAGCGCATCCGTGCCGCAAGCCCCCGCCGGCGCAAGCGGACCGCCACGCGGCCGTCCCCATCGGCGCGCAAGCGCACTGCGCGGATGAAGCGGCGCAGCGCCGCGGCGGCAGGCCGGCCGGACCGCCGCACGACGGCGGCCAAGCGGAGCACGGCCGTACGGCGAAAGCCGGCGCCAGCGCCCAGGGCGCCCAAAGGTAGGAAGCGCTCCCGCTCCTGAGGCTGCGACCGCGATTCTCGCAGCCATCGCGGTGACCGCCGCGACCGATCGGTCGGCGGAACGTCCCGCGTGCCGACGCGTTAGCCCGAAACAACGGCAATCGAGCGCTCGCGTTCATCAGCTTGGCCACGGGAGCGCACGCAGAGCGGAGCGGCGCGATGGACGATCAAGGCGGATGGTTGTGGGCGCTGATCGACGTCGGCTTTGTCATCCTGCTCGCCATCGCGCTTGTCTACGGCATCACTACATGGCGGCGGCGTCGTAATCCGACGCTCGAGCGCGTGCGCGACGCGGCGACCCGGCGCGCTTACGAGGTGCCGGACGAGACCACGGAAACCGGCGGGGAGGAGCGCGACCGCTCCGCCGTCAACACCGAGCGCCGGCGCTCCGCCAGGTGACGAGGGTTACGCCGGCTTTCGCGTCCAGCACACGTTCGGGATCAGGCTGCAGACCGTAGCTTCTCAGGACGTCGTCGGGGGTGCGCGCCGGCACTTGCGGGAACACCGGTCGGCCTGCCGGCACGTGTGCGTGGCGGGCATGTGAGAGGTGGAAGGCGTCGTAGCCGATCTCGAGAAACAGGCCGAACACGTCGGTTCCACCGACGACTGCCAGCACGCCGTCACCCGCGCCGAGCATCTCCCAGGCGAGCGCAAAGTCGGCGCCGGCCGGATTCCACAACAGCGCGTTCGGGTGGGTCGGATCCGGGGCAAGGCCGGGAATGCGCCGCGTCAGGATCAATCGGTGCCGCCGGGCCGAATCGGCCCCGCCTTCATGCGAGTGGCGGCCGTGCGCGACAGCCTGGGCGGCATCGAGGCTTTCGTGGAAGAAACGCTGATCGGCATCGAGCTTGAGCGCCTCCGGCATGTGCCGCTGCGCGTCCGCGATCATCCCCTCGGTCGAGACGATGGCGTAGCCT
>CAYVBN010000604.1:0-1592 GCA_964449645.1 uncultured Hyphomicrobiales bacterium | reverse complement strand
GGTCGATCTCGTCTCGCGCCTTGCGCAGGACGACGTGGTGCTCACGCTGGTGAAGGACGGCGACCACCGCCTGTCGCGGCCTGAAGATATCGAGCGTTTGATCCGGGCGGTGGCGGAGTTGTGAGCGGCGCGACCCGCGATCGTGGCGCACCAAATCGCGCACCTAGGTCGACACACACTTCTTCACCTCTCCCCGAAGGGGCGAGGTGAAGCGTACACGGCACGTCTGAAATCCAATCTCGGGCGCTCGTGTCTGTCTGAGCGGATCTATTCGAGCACGAACCGGCCCATCCGGATCATGCTTTCAGATGATCTCCGGCGGCGTACAAGGCGCGCAGACCTTCCCGATAAGTTGGGTAACGCAAGTTAACGCTGAGCTCCGTTTTCATCCGCGCGTTGCGGGCACGCTTGTTCTCCGCATAGAAGCTTGCGGCGAGCGGCGACATGTTCACCACAGCCTGTGCGAACCCGACTTCGGGCGGCGGCGCGACGCCGAGCAGCTCGGCCGCGAACGCGACAACCTCGGCATTGGGCGCAGGCTCGTCGTCGCTCACGTTGAAAATCCCGTCGGCGCGCCGCACGAACGCCGCTTCGATCGCCTGCGCGATGTCGGCCACGTGGATGCGGTTGAACACCTGGCCCGGCTTGACGATGCGTTTGGCGGTTCCGGACGCCACCTGGCGCAGCGCGTTCTGTCCGGGACCGTAGATCCCGGAGAGCCGCAGGATCGCGACCGGGATGCCGCGCGCGCGCCCGAGATCGCGCCAGGCGTTCTCGGCCGCAAGCCGCGCCGCGCTGCGGGCGGAAAGCGGCGCGGCGGGCGTGCTTTCGTCGACCCAGCCGCCCGCGTGATCGCCATAGACCCCGATGGTCGACAGATAAACGATGGAGCCGAGGCGCGGCGTTGCCGGGAGCGCGTCCGAATGCGTGAGGATCGGATCGCCGCTCTCGTCCGGCGGCACGGAGACGAGCAGCGCGTCGGCCGTCGCGAATGCGTCGTAGAGCGCCGGCGTGAGCTCCGTTCCGTCGAAGACGAGCGCCTCGATCGATCGTCCGCCGAAATCTTGTGCAGCGAGGCGTGAGGCCTTCCCGGCGCTCGTGGCCGTTCCGACGACGCGCGCGAAGCGCGCACCGAAGCCCGCGACATAGTGCGCCGCGCAGTAGCCGAGGCCGAGACAGAGGAGGTTCGCCATCGAGACGTTGGCCGGCTATGCGGGGGATGCCGCGAGGGCCGCCGTCCATTCCGCGCAGACGTCGGGGTCGGGATCGGCCGCGTGCCGGCGCGCGAGCGCGGCGAATTCATCGGCGCCAAGCAGGCGCGAGAGGGCCCAGACGGCCGCGCCCCGCACCAGCGCGGACGGATCGTCGAGCAGCCGCCTCGCTTCGCCGGCGAGCGCGCGGCTGCCGCTGTTTCCGATCGCGATCAGCACGTTGCGCACGAAGCGGTCGCGCCCCGTGCGCTTGACCGGTGATTTCGTGAACAGTGCGCGGAACGCCGCGTCGTCGAGCCGCGCCAGGTCGGCGAGCGCCGGAGCCTGCAGGGCCTCTCGGGCGGCGAGCTTCTGCTCGCGTCCGGCCTGCGCGAACTTGTT
>CAYVBN010000603.1:0-6091 GCA_964449645.1 uncultured Hyphomicrobiales bacterium | reverse complement strand
CCGGAGGTCAAGGCGCGCTTCGAGGCGCAGGGCATCACCCCTGGCGCGACGACGCCCGAGGAGTTCCAGGCGCTGATCTCCTCCGAGATCAAGCAGTGGAAAGAGGTCGCCGCCACCAGCCGGATCAAGCAGCACTGAGGGGCGGCGGAACGGAATGGGGACAAGCGCGACGAGCGCTGCTCATCGCGCTCGTCTTGCCTCCGCACGAGCCAAATTGATTTCCTGCACGAGGGCGTCCGCGCCATCAGCGACCCAGTGAAGCCTCCAGGAAGCTGATGAAGTCAGCGGTCTTGGCGGGAAGACGCTTCAGCTTCGCGTGGTAGGCGCACATCCGCTCGGGCGACAGCGAGACGTTCCTGAAGATCACGTCGAGCCTGCCGTCGGCGATTTCCGTCTTGACGGCGTGAAGGGGGGTCCTGACGATCCCATAGCCGTCGAGCGCCATCTGGACGAGGACCGCATTGCTGTTCGACGACAGCGATCCTTTCACCTCGACGAGGAGGGGGCGGGACGAATTCTGAAAGGGCCAGCTCTTCGGGCCCGAATAGAGGTCCACCAGGCAATTGTGCCGGCGAAGGTCCTGCGGTGTTTTCGGCCGGCCGAATTTCTTGAAATAGTCGGGCGCGGCGCAGATCACGTGCCGGACGGTGCCGAGGTCGTGGCCCACGATGCCGGGAAGCGAAGGCTTCTGGCTGCTCACGACGACGTCGACACCTTCCTCCACCGAGACCACGTTGCTCGGAACGACGGACATGTGGACGCGCACGCCCGGCCGGTTCTCGGCGAACTTGACCATCAGGGGCGCGAGGACAAATCGCGCATAGTCGCCAGTCGTTTGAATCCGGAGCGTGCCGAAGGGTCCCGCCTCGGTGTTCCTTCGTTCCGTGACGTAATCGTCCAGCTTGGAGAGCATCTGCAGGCAATGCTGAAACAGCTCCTCGCCGGCCTCCGTCAGCACGAGGCCGTGGGTCGAACGGTTGAGGAGGGCAAAGCCCAGGGACTCTTCCAGCTCCTTCATCCGTTTGCTGATGACAGAGGGCCGCGTGCGCAATTCGGCGGCCGCCTTGGTGAAGCTGCGGCGCTGCGCGATGCGCACGAACGTGTTGAGCTTGTTCAGGTCTCTCAGCGCCGCGGTAAACGACATTTCTTGAGCCCAATGCCACGATCCAGAATGCCGAATTCAGTTTGAAGGCGGCGGTTTCGTCAAGCCACGGAGGACGATAAAGGCTCCGGGCGCCGGCCTTTTCGGGCCGGCACGTGTTCGGGAACAACAGTTGTTCCAAGAGCTTGGCTACCAGTCCGGCGCGCCCCGATCTACAATTACCGTTCAAGCCGTGGAAACAGATTCGACCTCTGCTCCGGCTGATCGAGGGACACGCCATGCTCAAGGAATATCATTACGACCATCTCATCCGCTGGCCGAACGGCGAGCGGGCCGCGGTCTTTCTGACGTTCGACTTCCAGGGCGGCGAGGACGTCAAGCCGGACAAGAACGGTATCCTGAACTACGAGATGTGGAGTCAGGGCGAGTACGGTCCGCGCCACGCCATCTACCGCCTGCTGCGCATTCTCAAGGAAGAGAACATCAAGGCGACGTTCCTCACCTGTGGGGCGATCGCGGAGCGCTTCCCCGAGGCCGTTCAGGCTATTCTCGACCACGGCCATGTGGTCGAAGGCCACGGCTATCACCATGAGATCGCCCGCTATCTGAAGCGCGACGACGAAGACGAGGTGATGCGGAAGACCATCGCCATGATCAAGCAGCGCACCGGACGGCGCTGCTATGGCTGGCGCTCCTGCACGCAGAGCACCAACACGATCGAGCTGCTGATCGAGCACGGCTTCGTCTTCAACACCAACAGTTTCCACGACGAGATGCCCTATCTCTGGGAGAAGGACGGCAAGCTGCTGGTCGAGCTGCCGCGCCAGCCGTTCGGCGACGGCACGCTGTTCGGCCATCGCTTCGGTGAATACGGCAATCCGTATCTCGGCCTCGAGACCTGGAAGGCCTATTTCGACGAGCTCTATTCGGAGAGCAGCCCCGAGCGTCCGAAATACATTCCGTTCACGCTGCATCCCTACATCATCGGCCGTCCGGGGCGCACGCTCGCGCTGCGCGGCATCATTCAGCACATGAAGAAGGCCGGAAATCTCTGGTTCCCGACCGGGATCGAGCTGGCCGAGTACTGCTTGAACCACGTGTTCAAGGCCGAATGCCAGAAGCTGCGCGCTGCCGCCGGGTGATGCGGGCAACGATGCAACGTCTCGCGGCCATGGCCGAATGAGCGGAGAGGACCGGCGCAGTTGGCGCTGCGCCGGTCGCACTTTTCCCCGGGGCTTCGGGACGCTTCGGCCGGCCGTGCGCGACCACGCTCCAGGCGGTTGCGCCACCAAAACAGCAATAAGACCGAACGGGAGGAAACGATGAACAAGGTCATGAGGCTCGGTGCTGCTGCTTTTGTGGCGGCCGCGCTGTTCGCCGTCGCGCCGGCGCGGGCCGAGCCCGTGGCGGATTTCTATCGCGGCAAGACCATCCACATGCTGATCGGCTACGGCGCCGGTGGCGGCTACGACATCTACGGCCGGCTCGTTGCCGAGTTTCTGCCGCGGCATCTGCCCGGCAATCCGACGATCATCCCGCAGAACATGCCTGGAGCGGGCAGCTTCATTGCGGCGAAATACATGCAGGACATCGCCCCCAAGGACGGCACGTTCCTGGCCAGCCTGGCCCAGACACTGGCGCTCGACAGCATGACGAACACAAATGCCAAGGTCGACGTCTCCAAGATGCACTATGTGGGGCGCGTGGTGACCAACATCGACGTCGGAGCCGCCCTGTCGAAGGTCGGCATCACGTCGTTCGAGGACGCCCGCAAGAAGTCGTACAGCGTCGGTGCGTCCGGCGGCGGCTCGACGACGGTTCTGTTCCCGACCGCGCTCAACACCTATGCGGGAGCGAAGTTCAGGCTCGTGCGCGGCTATCGCGGTACGAACGATATCCTGCTGGCGATGGAACGCGGGGAAGTGGACATCGTCGGCGCCTACGGGCTGCCCGGCATCCTGGTGAGCCATCCTGGCTGGGTGTCCGGCGGAGAGGCGACGATCATCTATCAGGCCTCGCTGAAGCGGCATCGGCTCCTGCCGAACGTGCCGGCGCTGCCCGAACTCGCGCTCTCCGACGAGGGGCGGGACGTGCTGCGCGCGGCGGCGAGCACCGGCGAAATCGGCCGTTCCATCATCACGACGCCGGGGGTCCCGCCAGAGCGGCTCGCGGCGCTTCGCACCGCCTTTCAGGCCATGCTCAAGGATCCGGATTTCCTCGCCGCCTGCGAAAAGCGGCACCTCATGGTCGATGGCGCGACCGGCGAGGACATGGACGCGATCGTCCAGGAAACGCTGCGGCTGCCGCGGTCAGTGGCGGAGAAGATCGGGCAGATGATGCAGTAGCGCGGGCTTCCCTTCGGAGCCCGAGGGGGCCTCTCTGCCTTCCGGCCGGCTGGCCCTATCCTGGGCGGGCCGGTCTTTTCTTGTCGAACTTCGCGGGAGACGATTGCGCCGGCTGCACCCCTCGTCGGCCACGCCGGCAGCGGTCCACCCCGCCCGGAGCGGCATCGCCGGGCAGGGCGCCGATTGCGATAGTTACATGTGAATTGATGCTCTAGACATCATATTCGACATCTGGTACGTCTTCCCGGCAACTGGGGTTTTCCTTGATCACAGCCGCACAGATGCGTGCTGCCCGCGCCCTTTTGGGGATGGATCAGCGCCGCCTCGCAGAAATTTCGGGCGTCTCTCTGCCGACGATTCAGCGCATGGAAGCGAGCGAAGGCACGGTCCGTGGAACAGTCGACAAGCTGACCAAGATCGTCGAGGCGCTCGACCGCGCCGGCGTCGAATTGATCGCCGAAGGGATGACGAGCAGCGCGGGTGGCCGCGGCGTGCGATTGAAGTCTCCGAAGCTTCCGCCGTGAGCGGATGTCGCAAGCCCCGTTTGCGTCCGCCTTCGCTTGAGAAGCCCGATGACAGCCCACACTGCCGAACCCTCCTTCGCCGAACTCTTCACGCCGAAACTCGTCACCGTCCTGCGCGAGCCCTATGGGCTCGCGGGCCTGAAAGCCGACATCATTTCCGGGCTGACGGTCGCCATCGTGGCGCTGCCGCTCTCGATGGCGATCGCCATTGCGTCGGGCGTGACGCCCGATCGCGGCCTCTATACCTCGATCGTCGGCGGCTTCATCGTCTCCGCGCTCGGAGGCAGCCGGTTCCAGATCGGAGGGCCAGCCGGCGCGTTCATCGTGCTGGTCGCCGCCACGGTGCATCAGCACGGGATCGACGGGCTCATCCTGGCGACGCTGATGTCCGGCTTCGTGTTGTCGGCGGTCGGCCTGCTTAGGCTCGGCACCTTCATCAAGTTCATTCCCTATCCGGTAACCGTGGGGTTCACCGCCGGGATCGCTGTCATCATCTTCGCGAGCCAGATCAAGGAGCTTTTCGGTCTCACGCTGGAGAACGAGCCCGGCCCCCTGCTGCCGAAGCTCTATGCGATCGGAAATGCGCTGCCGAGCGCGCGCCCGTCCGCGATCGCCATTACGGCGCTCACCATCGGGATCATCGTGCTTCTGCGCCGTTGGCGGCCGCACTGGCCGGCCTTCATCATCGCGGTGGCCGTCGCGTCCGTCATTGCTGCGCTCCTCGGTCTGCAGATCGAGACGATCGGCACGCGGTTTGGCGGCATCCCCGAATCCTTGCCGGCCCCGCACCTGCCGGTGTTCACGGTCGACAAGGCGATCGAGGTCCTGCCGTCCGCGTTATCGTTCGCCTTGCTCGGCTGCATCGAAAGCCTGCTCTCGGCGGTCGTCGCCGATTCGATGAGCGGTCGGCGGCATCGATCGAACTGCGAGCTCGTCGCCCAGGGGATCGCAAACATCGCTTCGGCCCTGTTCGGCGGAATCTGCGTGACCGGAAACATCGCCAGAACGGCGACGAACGTGCGCTCCGGCGCCCGCGGTCCCGTTTCCGGCATGCTGCACTCCGTTTTCCTGCTTCTTTTCGTGCTGCTCGCCGCCCCGCTTGCCTCCTACATCCCGCTCGCCGCGCTGGCGGCCGTGCTGGCCGTGGTCGCGTGGAACATGGTCGAACGGCACGCCACGGCGACGTTGCTGAGCGCGTCGCGCGGCGACGCCGCCGTGTGGCTGGTGACCTTTCTCCTGACGATCTTCCGCGATCTGACGACGGGGATTCTCGCCGGGTTCGGCGTGGGCGCGCTCTTGTTCCTGCACCGCATGGCGCAGTCGGTCTCGGTCGAGAGGCCGCACCCGGTGATCGAGGACGACAAGCCGGACCAACGGCCGGATCGCGTGCCCTATGACGTCGCCATGGCGACCGACCCGGACATCATCGTCTACCGGATCTCCGGCGCCTTCTTTTTCGGCGCGGCCGCGAGCGTCGGCGCGGTGTTCGATCGCATCGCCGAGCACCCGCGCGCCTACGTGATCGATTTTTCCGCGGTGCCGATGCTCGACAGCAGCGCGGCGGCGACCATCGAGGGCTTCGTCCGCAAGGCCCGCCGGCACGGAGCGGCAGTCTACATTTCCGGCGCGGAGCGCTCGATCCGCCGCACCTTGCTGATGCATGGAATGCGCACGCTGGGCGTGCGATTCAAAAAGAACGTCGCCGAAGCCGTCAAAGCGGCGCGCTTGCATTTGAAGCCCAGGGACGTCCATACGCCGGACGACGCATGGCTCGGAGCTCCCGCGCAGTAACGGCAGCTTCTATTTCGACTGTTTCGACGTGGTCTCGGTCGCGGCGACGGTATCGAGACCGGTGATGCGGATTCCGGCGTCCGGCACCTTGTACTTGCGGTTGATCCAGATCAGGGCCGACGTCAGGCTCTCGGCCACCACCGAATTCGCCAGAGGTCCGGCGTCGATTCCGCGCAAGCCCGCATCCTTGGCGAGCGCAATCGCGACCTCGCGCGCCTCCTTGTCGTCGCTCGTCACCAGGACGTCGCAGTCGATGGCGCCGTTCAGCTTCTTCAGCTTCTGGGCGGACACGTTCTGGAAGGCGGAGACGACCCGCACCGAGAGGCCGA
>CAYVBN010000602.1:0-2140 GCA_964449645.1 uncultured Hyphomicrobiales bacterium | reverse complement strand
GATGCTCTTGCGCAGAAGAGCGAGCCGATCGAGATCGCGCCCGACCGCCGCCGCCAGGCAGGCGCCGCGCTCGGGCGCGCCGGCCGCCGCGGCGACGAGCTTGATCTTCGCCAGAATGCCTTCGCCGGTGAAGGATTCCGGAACGTGCAGGAACGGCACGTGCGCTGATTCGAGAACCGCGATCGCCTCCTTCGGTCCCGATCCCTCGAGCGCGATGATGAGCGACGGGTCGAGGCCGAGCACGCCTTCCGGCGAGAGCGCGCGCATGTAGCCGACGTTCGGCTTGTCGCGCAGCGCGTTCGGTGGATAGAGGCTGCTGGTGTCGACTGCGACGATTTGGCGCTCGAGCCCGAGCGCGTAGAGGATCTCGGTGACCGAGCCGCCGATTGCGACGATCCGGCTGGCATCTTTCACCGACACGGCGGTTCCGTCGGCGCTCTGCACCATGGTGCCGTCGGCGCCGGCCAGCCCGATGTTCGCGCACAGCGCCAGACAGACGGCGGAGAGGAGCGAAGCCACGCGCGGGCGCGTCGGCCGGATGAAGCTGTGGGTGCGGTGGCGCATCATTTCGTCAGGATCAGCTTGTTTTGCGAGGTCAGCCGCAGCCGGTAGCACTCTCCGCCGTGCCCGATGATGATTTCGCGGGTCGCCACGAACAGATCGGTGCTCTCGATCCGGTTGTCGATGACCGCGATGCTCCGTTCCACGGACCGACAATTGTTCGCGTTGTTGTCCGACGGACGGCGTTCATCTTTAGGATCAGCAGTCATCATCTCTATTCACGTTTCGGAATCTCTGTTCACGTCACAGGGTTCTCAACTAATATTAGGAACATCTCTTCAGTTTAGAGCTATTTTAGATTTCACCCTCTGCAGTTTTGAGCTGTTTCAACCTGAAAGTATCTTCCGATACTCTGTACAATACATGTGCTCATCTTGACAGCACTAGTTCAGACAACTAGCAAAGGCAACGGGGATGCGCCTACCGGCTGCATCGCCTCGCCAGCTAGCCGCTGCGTCTCTGCAGCCGCCCGCCAGCCCAATCATCAACAAGAATTTGGGTCGGGGGCCGTTACAACAAATGCAGTGCAGACTTCCGAATGCGCGCGCGCTCAGCACAGGCGTGTCGACGCTCGTCCTCCTCGTCGCGTCGATGCCATCTCTCCATGCGCAGGTCGCCGAGGTGCTGGATCCGATCACGGTTCTCGGCACCAAGACCGAGGAGAAAGCGATCGACACGCTGGCGCCGGTGAGCACCGTTCGTCAGGAGCAGATCGATCGGGCGATGCCGACGCGCACGTCCGACATCTTCTTCGGCATGCCGGGCGTCTCGTTCCAGCAGCGCGCCGACGAGCCGGCGACCTCCATCAACCTGCGGGGCCTGCAGGACTTCGGGCGCGTGAACGTCGTGATCGATGGGGCGCGGCAGAATTTCCAGCGCTCCGGGCACAACGCGAACGGCGCGTTCTATATCGAACCCGAATTGCTTGCCGGCGCCGACGTCATCCGCGGCCCCTCGGCCAACATTTTCGGGTCCGGCGCCATCGGCGGCGTCGTGTCGTTCCGCACCAAGGACGTCGACGACATCCTCTTGCCCGGCGAGCGCTGGGGCGGCGTCCTGCACGGCATGGCCGGATCGAATGTCTGGCAGTACATGACGTCCGCGATCGGCGCCGCACGCGTCAATCCCAATGTCGACGTCATCGGCGGCGTCACCTACCGCAATAATTCCGCCTACAACGCCGGGACCAATGGGACGCGGCCGGCGGGCGTGTTCGCCGGTCCGGGAGATGAAGTCCCCAACTCCGCGAACGAAGTCGAGAGCGGCATGGCCAAGGTGACCGTCCGGCCTGCCGACGGCCATTCGATTCGGCTGACCGGTCTGACCTACAACTCCGATTACGTCACTGGACAGCCGGGCTCCTCGATCTTCGATACGACCGCCAAGCAGCACACGGTGACGGCCGGCTGGCGTTACACCCAGCCCGACGACAAGCTGTTCGACTTCGACGGCAACGTCTACTGGACCCGCACGCTCAACGATCAGCTCAAGACCTGCTGCGACAGCAGTGCGATCACCGGTGCGTTGGGCGTTGCGCGCTCGTTCGCCATCGACACGACCGGCTTCGACCTGAACAACA
>CAYVBN010000601.1:0-3918 GCA_964449645.1 uncultured Hyphomicrobiales bacterium | reverse complement strand
CAAACCGGGAGGTCGAGATTCTCCGCCTGCTGGGAGAAGGAAACAGCCTGCGCGATATCGCGGATGCGCTCGGCGTCGCGTACAAGACGATCGTCAATTCCTGCACGCAGATGAAAGACAAGCTCATGCTGGCGCGCACGGCCGACCTCATCCGCTTCGCCGTCGAGATGCGGCGGTCCTGAGCTGTCGTTGCACGTCCCTTCATGGCACGACGTCGAAAGCGGCACCGTCGAAATTGGCGTGCGGGACCGCCCGCTGCCCGACTGTGTATGCCCCGCCGGAAGTCCCCGCCCGCCTGCCCGGCCAAAGGCGATCGGGAAATTTTCCCAATCATTTCAGGACATCGGCCTATGGCGGGCGCCAACCCCGGCGTCATAGCGTTTGTACCGGTAGGGCGAAACTCGCCGGACGAGTCGCAGCCTCTTGCCTCTCAATTCGGAATCATAAGGACCCAAGCCATTTCGAAATGATCCGCGAGGGTAGCGTCGATGCGTAGACCGGGGGCGGGATCAAGCAAGTATCAGATCATCACGAGGCTTGCGGCGACGCTTGGCGCAAGCACGGCGACATTTGCGCCGGCCTCGGCGCAGCAGGCCGTCACCTTGCCGACCATCGAGGTGGTCGGCACGGCCCCGTTGTCGGGCTCGGAGATCGAGCGCGACAAGGTTCCCGCCAACGTGCAGACGCTCGGGCCGGCGGATTTCGATCACGTGAAGGCGCCGAGCCTGCTAGATGCGATAAACACAGGTCTGCCCGGCGTCTCCCTCAGCGATCAGACCGGCAATCCCTTTCAGCTCAATCTCGATTATCGCGGCTTCACGGCCTCTCCGGTGATCGGCACCCCGCAGGGCCTCGCCGTTTATCAGAACGGCGTGCGCATCAACGAGGTGTTCGGCGACATCGTGAATTGGGACTTCATTCCGGAAATGGCCGTGAACCGGATGACGCTCGTGCCGAACAATCCCGCGTTCGGGCTCAACGCGCTCGGCGGCGCCCTGTCGATCGACATGAAGAATGGCCTCACCTACCAGGGCCAACAGGCGGAGGTGCGGGGCGGCTCGTTCGGACGCCGTGCCATCGCCGGACAAGCCGGCGGCCAGAGCGGGGATTACTTCGGCTACGTGACGGCGGACGCGATCAACGACGACGGCTGGCGAGACCAATCGTCATCGCAGCTTCGCCGCATGTATGCCGACGTCGGCAGCAAGGGCGACAAGGGCGAGTTCCACCTCTCCTTCACCGGCGCATCGAACAAGTTCGGCGCGACGGCCGCCGCCCCGGTCGAGCTCCTCAACCAGCGCTGGTCGAGCATCTATACCGTTCCACAGACGACGCGAAACGATCTCGCTTTCCTGACTGCCAATGCGACGCTTCACCCGACCGACACGCTCTCCTTGCAGGGCAATATCTACTATCGTGGTTTCTGGCAGCGGCACGTCGACGGAAACGTGAGCGACGTCGAGGTCTGTGACGATCCGACCCTGCTCTGTCTCGGCGACGACACCACGCCGCTGCTCGGCAGCAACGGGTTGCAAGTGCCCAACATCCTCGGCGGCGCCGTTGCGGGGGAAATCGACCGGACGCGCACGGCCGCCAACAGCTACGGCGGCTCGCTGCAGGCGACGAGCACCGCGCGCATCTTCGACCACGACAATCACCTGGTCATCGGTGCGAGCGTCGACCGCGGCATCGTCCAGTTTGGCGCCGACGGCGAGCTCGGAACGATCACGCCGGAATCGTTTCCGTTCGTGAACGGGCTCGGGGTATTCATCAGCTCGCCGACCGGCGACGTCGCGCCGGTCAGCCTGCGCGCCCAAACGACTTACACCGGCATCTACGCGACCGACACGTTCGACATCACCTCGCGGCTCTCGCTTACCGCCGGCGGCCGCTTCAACGTCGCACAGATCAAGCTCGAAGATCAGCTCGGCACGGCGCTCAACGGCGACAACCGTTATTCCCGCTTCAATCCGGTCGTGGGACTGACCTACAAGATCACGCCCGACGTGACCGCCTATGCCGGATATTCGGAAGCGAACCGGGCGCCGACGCCGCTCGAGCTCGGCTGTGCCGATCCGGCGCGGCCCTGCCTGATCGACAATTTCCTCGTTTCCGACCCGCCGTTGAAGCAGGTGGTCGCCCATACCTACGAAGCCGGCCTGCGCGGCAATGCCGATCTCGGCCAGAACGGCCGGCTGGCCTGGAACGTCGGCGTGTTTCACACCCGCAGCCAGGACGACATCATCAACGTTCCCAGCCTGGTGACCGGGCACGGCTTCTTCCAGAATGCCGGCGACACCCTGCGCCGGGGCATCGAAGCGGGCGCGTCGTACAAGTGGGAGCGCTGGACCGCCTACGCCAACTACACGTTCGTGGACGCCAGGTTCCGCACGCCACTCCTGCTCTCCTCGCCGAACAATCCTTTCGCGGACGCCGACGGCAACATCGCCGTCTCGCCCGGAGATCATATCCCGGGCATTCCGCTGTATCGGTTCAAGGCCGGCTTCGAATACGCCGTCAGCGATCCATGGAAGGTCGGCGTCGACCTGAACGTGATCGGCAGCCAGTATCTCGTCGGCGACGAGTCCAACCTGAGCCCGAAGGTACCGGCCTATTGGGTGGTGAATCTGCACACGTCGTACAAGGTCTCGTCCAACGTCGAGGTGTTCGGACTGGTGCAGAACCTGTTCAACCAGCACTACTACGTCTCGGGTACGTTCTTCGAGGCTGATCAAATTCCGTTTCTCGGCCTCACGGATCCGCGAACGTTTCTTCCCGGCGCGCCGCTTGCGGCCTATGCTGGCTTGCGGGCGACGTTCTGAGCCAGACGTTCTAAAAGCGAACGTTCCGAGGCGTTCGCGTGATGAGGCGTGCGACGGCGATGCGTCTTTTCGCCAAATTTCATCAGGTCGCGACGCGCGGCGCCGATCCGGAACGCAAGGCGCCGCCCGATCTGATCCTGCCCGCGAGTGCCGGAAGCAACGTCGTTCCTTTCGCGCGGCCGCATCGCGACGGGGCACGCGATCCGCCGCCAGTCACGGCGGAAATCGGCAGCCGCGGCCCGCCCTCTCGTTCGGATTCGGCGGCGCTGTGGGGTGGCGTATTCACCGCCTCGCTGTTCGTTCATGGCGCCGTTCTGGCAGTGCTGCTGTCCCGGCCCCCGGAGCCCCTCGCCGGCATCGAGCTTCCGGCGATCTCGGTCGATCTCGTGTTCGGCGCAGACAGTCCGGCCGGACTCGCATCGGCTCCAAGTCAGGCCGAGAACAGCGACGCCCCGGCCGAGCGTCAGAAACCACCTGTCGAAGAGCCGACATCGCCGCCGGAGCCTCCCGCCACGCAACCGGAGGCCTCACCTCCGACGACAGCCTCGGAGCCGGTAGCAAAGCCGCAGGCAACGGCATCGACCGAGCCGGACCCCGCTCCGCCGCCCGCCGCAACGGTCGAGCCGCCGCCGCTTCCGCCCGAGCCCGCCGCAAAGGCCGAACCCGAGGCACCGCCCGTCTCCGAACCGAAGCCGACCGAACCGGCGCCGAAGCAGAAAGCGCGGCCGACCCGCTCTTCCTCGCATGAGCGCCACGCCAATGAGCGGCAGACCAGCGAGCATCGCACCAACGAGCGCACTGCCAAGCATGCGCGCACGAAGCTGGCGCACAACAACGTCCCGGCCAGCCAAGAGCCAGCCAGCCGGCGCGCCCAAGCGAGCGGCGTCGGGCGCGGCCGGTCGCCGGCCGATCCCAACTATTATGGGCTCGTCGCCGCGCACCTCGCTCGTTACAAGCAGTTTCCGGCCGATGCCCGCAATGCGCACAGCCAGGGAAGCGCGACCGTGACGTTCAACCTCGACGGCCATGGCCGCGTCACATCGGTCGCGCTCGTGCGCGGCACCGGGGTCGCGAGCCTCGACCGCGAGGCGCAGGC
>CAYVBN010000600.1:0-2984 GCA_964449645.1 uncultured Hyphomicrobiales bacterium | reverse complement strand
CTTGGGCAGGAATCCAGCGAAAAATCCGGCGCAACTTGCGACCGCGACGATTGCCCAGCGCGCCCCTTTCGCCTGCAGCAGAACGGCGTGGATCTCGTCGACCTTACTGCGCGTCTCACGGACGTCCTCCTCGATGTTCCTGACTCTTTCCTCGAGGGCGGCAAGACGCTCGGCGTCAGTCCTTTGTGGCATCACCTGCCCCTTGCCGGCACAGTCGCTTCCAAACGCGGTTCAATTGGTCGACCTGCTCCTTGGTGGCCCGCGTGTCGTGCTTCGACCACAGGACCGGCGCGTAGATCTCGCAGAAGGTCGCGCCAGCCACGGCCGGCGGGGCAGCCTGTGGGCTGCACCACATGAGGAGGAGACCGACGCACAGCATGATCAGTCCTTGCGCATGAAATCGGAATCGAACCCGCCGTCGTCCGACGGGTGCGCTTCCTGAGCGGCCTTCGCCTCGGCTCGCGCCTTGGCGGCCGCCTGGATCTGAGCCGTGGCAATCGCCAGGGCCTCACTGGTGGCCTGCGCACGCCCTAGGCTCACGTCCTGCTGCGTGCGCGCCAGTTCGACCAATGCGACGATCAGCTCGACAATCTTGGGAACGAGCGCGAGCCAGTCCATCACTGCTTCAGTGCAGGACCGGCCGGCGTGAAAGCGTGCGCCACGGCATTGGCGGCTGCGAGCAACGCAACCAGGATGCCGGCCGTGGAGGTGCCGACGAGACTCACCCAATCGGTCGCCTGCAGGACGCCGATGACCGCGACCACCACGTTGAGAATCAAAGCAAGCCAAGCACTGTTCATTTGCCGATCGCCTTTCGATGCGAAGTTGCCGGCGGCCGGCCGGCGCGGATCAACACGGAGAGAGTCCGTCACGAAGGGTAGTCTCGGACGGGGGCACGGCGGGCATGCCCATCCGATGAGAGTCAGCAGGTCATTTGACCGGCAAGACGTCGGTTGCAACGTCCGTTTCCGGCGCTCCGATGCCCACACCGCTCGTCTGCAAGGCGGTCGCGAGCGCGGCCTTCGTTTCCGGCGAATAATGGCTGTCTGCCGCGAGCCCTTCGTGCGCTTGGAATTCGGCCAGCGCCCTCGTGGTCTGCGGCCCCCAAATGCCGTCCACTTTTCCGGGTGCATAGCCGAGGTCGGCCAACGAGCGCTGGACGTCCCTCACCTCATCGGCCGACAGCAACTGCTCCGGCGGGACCGTGCGCGGCAGAAGATTGATGCGGCGCATCCAGCGGCGGTAGGCGTCGGCCAGGCGCGTGTCGTAATGGTTCATGGCATAGCCGGCGCCGTTGTAGACGCGGGCGACGTGCGGCCAGTCATGAGCATTCAGAGGCGCGATCAGATGGGAGGCGCGCAGCTCGCGCAGGAGGCAGTCGATCTGCCCGGCTTCCGTGGCGCAGCGCTCGACGAGTCGGTCGATTGCAAACGTGAGATGTCCGCGGCGTCTGCCGCCGCGACGATCGGATCCGATACCGAAAATAAAAATGCCCGGCTTTAGAGCATTTTCCGGCGAAGTGGGAACCGGTTCGCCGTCGAAAATGCGACCAAAATAAAATTTAGAGCGCGTTCCGATTCAACAAGATCGGGACGCGCTCTGCCCGGGCGCAGATTGTCGACGATGACAATTCGGAAACTAACTCACTCGCGTTGCGGCGAGGTAAACGATCACGCGTTTCAGGACATCGCGAGAGCGAGTTCAGGAGCCGCCGCCACCAGCGGCTTCTAAAATTTCCGGTCCATGCCGACGAGCAGATGCCGCATACTGGCGACCACCGGAAATCCATAGCCTTCACCCGGTTCGTCCCACATCAACTCGCCCGCTTCGTGATAGGGACTCGTGTAGAGGTCGACTCCGATGTGCACAAGCGTGAGATAAAGCGCCTGCATCGGGTCGATGCCGCCAGACCAGGCCAGCTTCGGCTGATCAGGCCAACCAATCTCGAATTGGCATTTCCAACTACCAGCGTCCGGTTCGAGCATGAAGACCCTGATCGGAACGTCGATATCGCCGGTCGCACGACGGATTTTCAGTGTGCGGCTAGCGATGACCTGGCTCATCTGCCCTCCTCCGAGGATGGCCAGCGAAGTTGCGGCGGAACGAGGTCCGGGTAGATCTCGAAAATCGGCTTCATGACCTCTTCGAACAGAGACGCCATCGTCCCCCCAATCATCCGACAATAACGCTTGAATTCCTCCTCGGAGCACTCGTCCCGCAGCTCTTCCAGGAGCCGGTCCTGCTCGGACGCCTGCTTCAGCATTAAGTCGACCAGTTTCGCGGCAGCCGTGCGGGACATCGTTACATTCGCGTGCATCTCAATTTCATTACAACCTATCATTGCAGAGCGTTTTTGGCAAGAACCGGATTGCGTCCGCCAACCCGTCCGACGCCACAGGAATGTCCACGGTCTAGCTCTGCAAGGAGTTCAGGTCGGGCTCGGGCTTGTCCATAGCTCTGAGCCTCGCGTGCTCCAAGAACGCATCGTTCTGCCACTCGGTGTAGCCAAGGAGCGATCCGGTCATGCGCTCGAGCGTCTCGTTCCAGCCGGTCTTTGCGGCGGTGTCGAGCACGAGCGCGAAGGCGTCGATCCGCCATTCTTCGTGCGTCAGTGCGTAGAGAACGACGCGGGTGCGCGGCCTTTCGGGATCTCCGCTGCGGCCGCCGACCATCACGAATTCGCGCTTGACGAAGCGTCCCTCCACGACGTCTGGATTGAACAGATACTCCGGGATCTTATAGCCGTTCGACTCCGGATAGCTTTCGCAGAAATACGCCAGCGGCTTGGTGCCGGCTCGCATCAACAGGAGCTCGCGGCCGGTGTGAACGCGATACGGGAGATCGTCGAGCCAGGACGCGGAGCGCAGACCTACGCGCAGGTTGCCGGGGTTGAACGCAACCCCAAACCGTTTCGTGAGCTTGTTGAACTCTTCACCATTCAGGTCGAACCAACATCCGGCAAACGATTCGCCCTGCTCTGCGCC
>CAYVBN010000599.1:0-3180 GCA_964449645.1 uncultured Hyphomicrobiales bacterium | reverse complement strand
TCTGCGGAGCCGACGGCTGCTGGGCCGTGGGGCGCTGGGGGGCGCTGGGCTGCTGGGCGGTCGGACGCTGGGGTGCGGCGGGCTGTTGCGCAGCCGGGCGTTGCGGGGCCCCGGGCTGCTGCGCGGTCGGATGCTGCGGCTTCTGCCCCGCCGCAGGCGGTGTCCTGCCCCGTGCCCCCGGAGGCTGCTGGCCCGGCTTGGCGTTGGGTGCCGGCTGCTGCTCTGGCGTTTTGTCCTGCTGGGCGACGACGATCGGCGCGCGATCGTCCGCTGCGCCCGCGGTCGGCTGTCCGAGCGCGAACGCCGGAAGAACGACGCCCGCCAGAAGCACGTGAATTGTCCTGCTCATTCTTGCCCCTTCTTGGTATGATTCGGCCGACGGCAGCCGGTGCCGCGGCTCCGCAGCACTTTGCACGCCCTATCGGCACAGGCGTGTTGGTATCGTGGCCAAAACTTGGCGCGCGCCAATCTGTCGCCGGCATTCCGATCATCCGCCGGCCGCTCGCCGCGCGCGTGTCTTGCCGCTGGTCTTGCCGATGCGCGCCGGAATGTGAGACACCCGGCAGGTATTCCGGACCGGGGGAGACATGACGCGCGTTGCCCTGATCGAAGAAGAAGACCATCCCGAGCTGGCCGAGCTGATCGGCCGCATCCGGGCGGGCCGCCGCGGCGGCTTGCTCAACATCTACAAGATGCTGCTCAACAGCCCCACGCTCGCCGCCACCTGGCTCGAGCACGTCAACGCGGTGCGCTGGAAGACGCAGTTGGACGGGCGCCTGCGCGAGCTCGTCATCATCCGCATCGCCATCCTCAATCGCACCGACTACGTGCTCAACCAGCACGTGCCGCATCTCGCGCTCGCCGACGGCGTCAGCGAAGAGGAATGCGCCGCGCTCAACGACTGGCAGGCCTCGCCTCTGTTCGACGCGCGCGAGCGCGCCGTGCTCGCCTATACGGACGCGATGACCCGCGACGTCACGGTGCCGGAGGCGATCGTCGCCGCATTGCGGCCGTATTTCGACGATCGCAGGCTCGTGGAACTGACCGTGCTGATCGGCACCTACAACATGCACAACCGGGTGATGCGCGCGCTCGACGTCGATCTCGAGCAACCGAGCCGCTGATCGCACCCACATTCCTCGACCGGAGAACGCCGATGACCCGCCTCGCTTCGCTGCTGCTCGCCGCCCTCATCGGCTGCGCGACTACGGCGCCCCTCCACGCGGAGGACGCCTGGCCGACCAAACCGGTGCGTCTCATCGTTCCGTTCCCGGCGGGGAGCGCGACCGACATCGTCGCCCGCATCGTCGCCGAGAAGCTCGGCGGCCGGCTCGGGCAGCAGGTCGTGATCGACAATCGCTCCGGCGCGAGCGGCAACATCGGCAGCGAGGCGATCGCCCGTTCGGAGCCCGACGGCTACACGATCGGCCTGGCCACCAACAGCACGCATGCGGTGGCGGCGAGCCTCAATCGCCGGCTCGCCTACGATCCGGTCAAGGATTTCGCCCCGGTGTCGATGATCGGCAGCTCGCCCTACGTGCTCGCCGTCCATCCGGGCCTTCCCGCCAAGACCGTCTCCGAGCTCATCGCGCTCGCCAAGCAGAAGCCCGGAAAGCTGAGCTACGGCTCGGCCGGTCCGGCGAGCCTCGCGCATCTGGCCGGCGCCCTGTTCTCGACGCTTGCTGGCGTCGAGCTCAATCACGTCCCCTACCGCAGCTCCAATCAGGCGGTCATCGACGTGATCGAAGGTCGCATCGACATGCAGTTCGGCACGTTGGCGCCGACCCTGCCGCACATTCGCGCCGGCAAGCTGCGTGCGCTGGCGACGACCGGGACCAAACGCATCGGTCTACTGCCCGACGTGCCGACCCTCGACGAAGCGGGCCTGCGCGGCTACGAGGCCTCGCTCTGGATGGCGATCGTCGCGCCGGCCGCCGTTCCGCCAGCGATCGTCGAGAGGCTCAACAAGGAGCTGCGCGTCGCCCTGACCGATCGGGACGTCGTCGCCGCGCTCGCCGTGCAAGGGCTTACACCGGAACCAAGCACGCCGGACGAGCTGCGCGCGCGCATCCGCAACGAGATCGCGAAATGGCGTGACGTGATCTCGAAGGCCGGGATCACGGTTCAGTAATTCTCAGCAACTCGTCGCGGGCGCGCTTGCGGCCGGTTTGGGAGCGCCGGCGCGCTGCGCGATCGCGTCGGCGAGATTCACGCATAGCTGTTCGAGATCGGCGAGCGCATTCGCCCGCGCGCCGATCGCGGTGTGCGGCATCAGGATCACGTTGCCGTCGCGATAGCGCAGCAGCGGATCGTCCGGATCGGTCGGCTCCGCATAGCCGACGTCGAGGCCAAAGCCGGCGAGGCGGCCGGAATCGAGCGCCTCGATCACCGCCGCGCGATCGATCAATTCGGCACGGGCGACATTGACCAGCACCGCCCCGGGCCGCACGCGACGGAGCAGATCGCGGCCGATGATCCCGCGCGTCGCGGCGTTGAGCGGCAGTTGCACCAGGATGTAATCGGAGCGCGCCATCAGATCCGCGAGCGCCACGTACTGCGCACCGAACGCCTGCTCGTCCGCGGCGGCGATGCGGCTGCGCTGAAAATAGAGGATCTTCATGCCGAACGCCGCGGCGCGCTGCGCCACCTCGCGGCCGACCTCGCCCAGCCCGACGATGCCGAGCGTCGCGCCATGGAGCGTCCCGAGGCCGGTGATGCCGGCGAAATTGGAATAGCCGATGTGCGGGCTGCGCGGCCGTACCCGGTATCCGGCCGCGTTCAGCGCCGCTTCCGTAACGACACCATTCAATGCGCAGATGCGTTTTGCCAGCGCGAGCAGGAGCGCGAAAGCCTGCTCGGCCACCGCGACATTGCCGATCCGGCGCAGCCGCTCCACCTTGATGCCGCGCCGTTCGCACGCGGCCGCGTCGATGTTCGACGCAATGGTGCCGAACTTCTGCACCACCGCCAGCCGCCCGGCCCCCGCAAGCGCCTCCTCGCCGACCCGGAAGCTCTCGACCACGAGCCCGTCAGCGTCGGCCAATTCGGCCCGCATCTCCGCCTCGTCGGCGACGAACACCACGCGGGCCGGAAAGAGCCCCGGAATGCGTGCCCGCAGATGCGCGCACCACGTGGGAAAATCCGGCTGGTCGTGGGCGAAGAAGTCCACCACCGCCCGGC